>NZ_JBRJHB010000051.1:0-1074 GCF_053628795.1 Psychroflexus sp. MBR-150 | reverse complement strand
TATTTTATATGCTGCAAAAGCTATGCAAATGTGAGCTTCAATCCTACGCTGAACTCTATGATAGATTGGTCTTATTTTCAAGTCTGTCTTAGCTATTCTGAAAGCCTTTTCAATCTTCCATAAATGACTATAATTCTCTAAAATTTCATTTTTATTCAATTTAGCATTAGTTATATAGCCTTTTAGACCATCCCATTTTGCATCTGTTTCAAATTTTGTTTTGTCTATTGAAACTTTTAGCTCTCCATCAAGTTTTAGATATTTATTGTAACCTCTGTTATTGATACTTGACTTGGTTAGTTTTCCTGATCTAATTTTCTTTTCCAGTCTCTTTAATCCCTTTTCTCTATTGTGCTTATCTTTCTTGGCTCTTGAATCGGAATAGCTTATGATAAGTCTCAAATTACCTTTTTCTACAACTGCACTCTCTCCATTTTTAAGTTTTAAAGCTAATATTTTTTCTTTTATAAAGGACTTCTCATTTTTAATTCTAGCTCCAAGAATAAATTCATAACTTTTGCTTTGAAGTTCTTCTATGTTTTTAGAAGAAAGTAGCCCAGAGTCAGCGATGATGACTAATTGATCTAATCCGTATTTTTTCTTAAAACTATCAATGACTGGTAGCATGGTGTGTCCTTCAAATTTATTGCCTTCAAAAATATCGTAAGCCAATGGGTAACCATCTTTGCTAACTAATAACCCTAGTACAATTTGCGGATTTTGATGTTTGCCTTCTTTAGAGAAGCCTGTTTTGCGTAATTCATCTTCGTTATCAATTTCAAAATAAATAGTGGTAACATCATAGAATACTACATTTATTGTTCCATCTAGTATTTTCAAGGTATGATTATAACTAATTTCTTGTATTTGGGATTTGTGTTGTTTATGAAGCTTATCCATGTATCGGTAAATAACTTGAACATCAATAGCTTTATGTTGGTACTTAAAAAGATAATCTGATGTCTTAAGCTTACTAGAAGGGTAGCAAAGTCTAGCAAGAACCAATTGCTTAAATAAATCATGATTAATTTGATTGAACCCAATCTGATTAAAAAGCTTTCCTAAAAGCAGTTC
>NZ_JBRJHB010000049.1:0-1292 GCF_053628795.1 Psychroflexus sp. MBR-150 | reverse complement strand
AGGTAACTTCTAAAAACCGTTTATTTCTTTCTCTTTAAACTTTTCTAATTTTTTTTTGAAAATTTGATTTATGTTTTTTTTGATTCATATTTTTTATATTCAGCTCAACTATTTGATAATCAATATTTTAAATTTTGTTACAATCTCGCTTAGAGGCACGTTCTCCATTTAGGTGGTTTGTAATTGAATTTTTCTAAAGAAGTTGTAAGTCAAATTCATAAGCCCTACAATACCTTTTGCTCGTTTTATCCCAATACTATTTATATACATACCATTCATACTCATTTCCATGAAGCCAAATATGTGTTCAACTCTTGCACGGGTTTTAGATTTTTTTGTGTTGCTAGCTTTTTGCTCTTCGGTTAATGGCTTATTGCGATATCCTTTTTCATGTACTTTGTTTTTCATCTCATATTTGGCAATGGTTTTTTCTTGTTCTTCTCCTGTGTATGCACTGTCAGCATAAAAATCTTCTTCTTTATCTTTCTCATCTAATAGATTGTCAACAACTTGAGAATCATGAACCGCTGCTGATGTAATTTCATATTTTACTATTAATTTGCTTTTAGAATCTGATTTTACATGATTTTTATAACCATAATAATTTCCACCTCCCTTTTTTGTCCACTTTGCATCTATATCTTTCTGTCTTTTTTTGTTTGGATTATTTTCAAATGATTCGGGTGTTTCTCCTTTTTTAATTTGTTCATTTTCTTCTTTGGAATTTCTCTGTCTTGGTACTTCAATAAAGCTTGCGTCAACAATTTTACCTTGATTTACAATCAAGCCTAACTTTTCTAATTCTTTTATAAACAAGTTAAAACAAGGTTCAATAAGGTCTAAATCTATGAGTTTATCTCTGAAATTCCATATCGTTTTACTATCGGGAATGTCGTCGGCAATAGTAAGATTTAAGAAGCGCATAAAACTCATACGGTCATTAATTTGGTATTCTATCTGGTCATCTGATAAATTATAATAGCGTTGAAGTATCAAAATTTTAAATAGCAAAATGTAATCATACGGTGGTCTACCTCCTTTGCCTTTAGCTTCTTTTGATAAGCCTACTTCAATTATTTCCCTAAACATTTCAAATTCAATATTTTGGACTAATTTAACCAATGGATCTCCTAATTGAGATAACTTACTTAATCTAATATCTTGGTCAAAAAAACCGTAATCTCTGTGTCTTTTATATCGCTTCATAATGCCAGCTAAAATACTAAATATCAATCATATAAAATAATTATTTTTGATGTTTTTTAGTGAAATTTGGTTTTTAGAGATTCCCT
>NZ_JBRJHB010000048.1:0-1514 GCF_053628795.1 Psychroflexus sp. MBR-150 | reverse complement strand
CAAAAAGTTCATTGACATATTGTAATAATAAAGAGTAGAAATACAGAAGGTATTAAAAAGTTTGTAAAGGGCGTATGGTGGATGCCTAGGCTCTCAGAGGCGAAGAAGGACGTGATAAGCTGCGAAAAGTTGCGGGGATCAGCACATGTGAAATGATCCGCAAATCTCCGAATGGGGCAACCTGGCATATTGAAGATATGTCATGATGGATTTATTCATCAAGCAAACCTAGTGAACTGAAACATCTAAGTAACTAGAGGAAGAGAAAACAACAGTGATTTTGCTAGTAGCGGCGAGCGAACGTGAAACAGCCCAAACCAATATTGTTTCGGCAATATTGGGGTAGTAGGACTACAACATTTCTGTGCATTATAACTAGAACAATTTGGAAAGATTGGCCATAGCGGGTGATAGTCCCTTATAGGTAGTTAGTGTATAGGATAGTAGTATCCTGAGTAGCGCGGGGCACGAGGAATCTTGCGTGAATCAGCCGGGACCATCCGGTAAGGCTAAATACTCCTGAGAGACCGATAGTGGACTAGTACCGTGAGGGAAAGGTGAAAAGAACCTTGAATAAAGGAGTGAAATAGAACCTGAAACCATACGCTTACAAGCGGTCGGAGTATTGACGATTGTGTCAGTATGACGGCGTGCCTTTTGCATAATGAGCCTACGAGTTATTGTTAATGGCCAGGCTAAGTAATTCAGTTACGGATCCGTAGCGAAAGCGAGTTTTAACAGGGCGATTATAGTCATTAACAATAGACGCGAAACCGTGTGATCTACCCTTGGGCAGGTTGAAGCTTTGCTAATCCAAAGTGGAGGACCGCACCCGTTGACGTTGAAAAGTCTTGGGATGACCTGAGGGTAGGGGTGAAAGGCCAATCAAACACGGAAATAGCTCGTACTCCCCGAAATGCATTTAGGTGCAGCGATTAAATAGTTTTATAGAGGTAGAGCTACTGATTGGATGCGGGGGCTTCACCGCCTACCAATTCCTGACAAACTCCGAATGCTATAAAATATTTTTAATCAGTGAGGGCATGGGTGCTAAGGTCCATGTCCGAGAGGGAAAGAACCCAGACCATCAGCTAAGGTCCCCAAATATATACTAAGTTGACCAAACGAGGTTGAACTGCTTAGACAGCTAGGATGTTGGCTTGGAAGCAGCCATTCATTTAAAGAGTGCGTAACAGCTCACTAGTCGAGCGGTTCGGCATGGATAATAATCGGGCATAAGTATATTACCGAAGCTATGGTACTGACAAAGATTACTTTCGTCAGTAGGTAGGGGAGCATTGTAATTTGGGTAGAAGATGATCTGTAAGGGTTGTTGGACTAATTACAAAAGAAAATGTAGGCATAAGTAACGATAATGCGGGCGAGAAACCCGCACACCGAAAGACCAAGGATTCCTCAGCTATGCTAATCAGCTGAGGGTTAGTCGGGACCTAAGGCGCACCCGAAAGGGGAAGTCGATGGACAAGCAGTTAATATTCTGCTACTTGCTTTAA
>NZ_JBRJHB010000046.1:0-1876 GCF_053628795.1 Psychroflexus sp. MBR-150 | reverse complement strand
GACCCTGGCATTTGTTTCAGGTGGATTCACGTAAAGAGTACGATGAGGATTGGTCTCTCGGCTGGGAGTGATTAGGCACACCAGTCAAACCGCCTTATGGGGCTTTCCTTTCACGGGTTGGTCTTGAGCGATAAGGTTAAATGCACTACCTGTGTTGTTTTCAGAGTAGTTTGCTATGGTAGGAGTAAAGAAGCTGAAAGAGACGAGATTGAACCCTTGTAGAAGTGTCGTAAACAACTTTAGTATTGTCAAAATCGAGGGATGGGCGGTCTTGCGAGAACAGAACTTGACATGATACCTATTTCTGGTCAAGTGGCAATCGGCATAAAGAGGGCAGGAGCTTTGCTTACGGCTCAATTACGGAACAGGAGAAGCTAATTAATAGTGCAAAAATACCACAACCCCGAAGGGCAAGGTAGAAAGTAGCGATACTGTTAATTAGTGGCGGATTAGTCTGTAGTAGTGATGAAGTTTCTGTAATGGAAATGGAGCGAAGGGACTGACTTAACAGTTTTAAATTGTATTACAACTAAAGATTTTTTTTAGGATGATTTTCAAAGAGAAACAAAAGTCGCAACCGATATTAAAGCGACAGGTATGGGATGCCTTTAAAAAGGTAAAGAGTAACAAAGGTACTTCAGGTGTTGATAATTTGTCAGTACAAGAAGTACATTCACGTCCTATGAAATACTTATATCCTGTATGGAATAGGTTAGCCAGTGGTAGTTATTTTCCAGTACCTGTGCGCGAGGTAGAAATACCCAAAGAAGACGGTCGAATCAGGAAGCTTGGCATTCCAACAGTACAAGACCGAACGGCTCAAATGGTAATAAGAGAAGAATTAGAACAGATTGTAGATAAACAGTTTAGTAAAGATTCTTTTGGCTATCGACCAAACAAATCAGCGCATCAAGCCATAAAGCAATGCAGGGAAAACTGCATGAAAATGGATTGGGTGATAGATTTGGATATCAAGAGTTTTTTTGATGAGATAGACCATGACTTAATGCTTAAAGCATTAGGACATTTTACCAAAGAAAAGCATATTCACTTGTATGTAGCACGTTGGTTAAAGGCTCCAATTCAAAAGAAAGACGGTAGTATTCATTCACGAGACAAAGGCACACCACAAGGAGGTGTTATTAGCCCATTACTGGCAAACATTTTCTTGCATGTTGTTTTTGATAAGTGGATTGAGAACAACCACCCGGAAGTAAAGTTTGAGCGCTATGCTGATGATATTATCATCCATTGCGATAATTTTAAACAAGCCTTGCGGACGTTGGAAGCGGTAAAAGCCCGATTTAAACAGTGCAAATTGCAGATAAAAGACGGCAAGAGCAATATCGTTTATTGCAAACGCAACCAAAAGAAGCATCCACCATTTAAGGTTCATTATGTAACATTCGATTTTCTTGGATTTACATTTAAGCCAAGAATGGTAAAGGGCTATTTTGGGAACTTTCATTTGGGATTTACACCGTCAATCAGTCGTAAACGACAGAAACGCATCAATCAAACTTTGTTTAAGATGAAACTTCATCGTATGGTTCATTTACGCCTGCCAGATTTGGCAGGCATAATAGCAGAAAAAGTACGAGGTTGGATTAATTATTACGGCAAAGTAAGAATGAGTGAATTACACTATGTATTTCGTTTCTTGAATATGCGTCTGGCAAAATGGGTACGCAACAAATATCGGAGATTTAGGCGTAAACACTGGTTTTTTGCCTACAAATGGTTACAGGAAACTGCAAAGCATTATCCTAATCTGTTTGTGCATTGGCAATACGGTTTTACGCCATAGACTTGTTAAGAAGAGCCGTATGATGGGAGACTATCACGTACGGTTCTGTGAGAGGTTTAGGGGTGAGAT
>NZ_JBRJHB010000045.1:0-1964 GCF_053628795.1 Psychroflexus sp. MBR-150 | reverse complement strand
AACGGGGCTCACCTCTTCCCATTCCGAACAGAGCAGTTAAGCCCGTTAGCGCCGATGGTACTACAATCCGTGGGAGAGTAGGTCGTCGCCTTCTTAAAAAAGAAACCCTGACTTTTTAGTTGGGGTTTTTTTATTTTAAAAAAAACTATAAGGGAGAGCCGTTGAAGCAGTTTCGCTGGTCAAGATTGGATACCCGTTTGGGTAGTGCCCATAAAAGTGTGTCTGGACTTCGAAAAAAGGTTTTCATCAAATTGATGAGTCTGTCTTTATTTTGTTTGTGTCTATTGTAAGGTTTAGACTTTTTTAAATACATAACACATAATTGTAAACTTTAATAATTGTTAATACATTTCTTTTTTAAATCAACTTATCGTAATTTTGAATCTTTAAAATATAATAAATATGGCACTCGAATTAACAGATACAAATTTTGAAGAAAAAGTTTTAAAAAGTAACAAACCTGTTTTGGTTGACTTTTGGGCTGAATGGTGTGGTCCCTGTAGAATGGTTGGACCTGTAATCGAAGAAATCAGCAATGAATATAAAGATAAAGCTGTAATTGCAAAATTAGACGTTGACTCAAATCAAGAGTTTGCCGCTAAATACGGCGTAAGAAATATTCCAACGGTTTTGTTTTTTAAAGATGGCGAACTTGTTGATAGAAAAGTCGGTGTAGCACCCAAAGAAAATTATACGGAAACTCTTGATAATCTCTTGTAAATTTGGATTTGCAACAATCTAAATTTAACTTTTCTCAACTCAATATTTTAGCCAATCAAATTGTTGAGGGCTTTATGTCAGGAATACATAAAAGTCCTTTTCATGGCTATTCAGCTGAATTTGATGAACACAGACTTTATAACAGAGGCGATAGTACAAAGTTTATTGATTGGAAATTATATGCCAAAACTGATAAACTTTACACAAAAAAATATGAAGATGAAACCAATCTAAGATGCCACTTTATCTTAGATAATTCATCATCAATGCATTATCCTAATGTTGATGATTTTAATTTGGATAAATGCAGTAAATATACGTTTTCGTCAATCTCAATTTTAGCATTGATTAATATCTTGCTTAAACAAAATGATGCTTTTGGTTTATCTTTGTTTTCAAATCAGATTGATTTCAATATATCTGAAAAATCCAGCTATAATCAACTGCAAATTATCTCAAATACATTAGAAGAACACTTCAAAAACCGAAATTCTGCTAGAACTACTGATACTCTAAAAAGTTTACATTATATCGCTGAACATTTAAAAAGACGTTCTTTAGTTTTTATTTTTTCTGATATGTTTCAGAATGAATCACAGTCAAAAAATGTTTTTGAGGCATTAAGACATTTAAAATATAATAAACACCAAGTTATATTGTTTCATACAACTGATTTTAATAAAGAAATTGATTTTGATTTTTCAGAGATTCCAAGGCGATTTGTAGATGTAGAAAGTCAAAGAAAAATCGACTTGTATCCTGAACAAGTTAAAGAAGATTATCAAAGTTTAGCCAAATCTTTTAAGTCGGAATTATTGCAAAAGTGTAGGCAATATCAAATAAAATATGTTGATGCTGATATCAATAAAGGCTTTGAAAAAGTAATTTTGACCTACCTATTAGAAAAGCAAAACTTTTGATTAATATTTTTTTGTTTTTACTTGTTAGAATTAAATTTCAGTTTATATTTGCATCCGCTAATTGTTTAGGTAGTTAGAACACTTGTTCTGCACGTGTGGGAGTGTTGGGAGTTTATTATGATTTGGTAATTAGCATTTATAATAAAGTTCTTTATAAATAAAATTTTGGTCTGGTAGTTCAGTTGGTTAGAATACCTGCCTGTCACGCAGGGGGTCGCGAGTTCGAGTCTCGTCCAGACCGCTACTTCGACTTAGTTCAGTAGCCTAAATGAGTAAATAGGTAATAAGTTGAAAAAGAAGTTGTGTTGAGACACATAGTTGTGT
>NZ_JBRJHB010000044.1:0-2183 GCF_053628795.1 Psychroflexus sp. MBR-150 | reverse complement strand
TAGACTTGTTAAGAAGAGCCGTATGATGGGAGACTATCACGTACGGTTCTGTGAGAGGTTTAGGGGTGAGATTCCCCTTTACCTACTCGACTTTTTCGTTCATATTTTTATTCGTTCGTAATTTTTATTTTACCATTTAATTCAAGTATTTTTTTCACAAAAGAATCGTTGGTTTTCGGACTAATATAAATCTCATTATATTTTTCATATTTTATTATCAATCCATTTCGAGCTGTTGCAGGTTTTAATCCAGACCAAAGTGTTTTTCCCATAATTATCTCGTGGATTTTGTCAATTTGAATTTTACCCCTTATAGGACCACTTTTATATTTTAATTCAGTTTGTGTTAGTTCATAATTCGTTCCCAAACCTAACCAAATTAAAAATCCTGCGACTGCCAACATAAAAATGTCAGTCCACATAAAATTATAATTCTCAATTCCATTAGAGAATATTCTATAGAGAATAATTCCAATAAAAAATCCAATTATGCTAAATCCTATTAATTGAAATAATATGTCTTTTCTACTCGTAAATTTCATTTGTAGTTCTGATTTTTAGCTTGCTTACAACGGTTTGCGTATATGGTTTGTGGCGGGCAAAAATGCGCAAATTTTTCGGTTAAGGTTTTAAGTTTCTAAAAATACAAAAACTTTGGGTTTGGCACTAATTCCGCCATAAACTATATACGCTGTTAGCACACGTTGAGTTCAGTTACAACTTTTCAAGTATTTCACAAAATGATAAGTCTTCATAACCTTCAGGCTTATCTAATTCCATATCATCTAATCTTTTGATTATATTTCTCTTTAAAGAGAAGCTAAAAGGTCTTTGAATCCGTTGTAGTTTGTCGTTTGATTTTATATAAATGAATGTATTGGCTTTACACTCACATAAATCTACATTATCACTACAAACAACATAAAAATTCGCTGTGGTTTTTAGAATCTTGAATGCCCTGATATTTGACTTTTCAGTCTTTTTAGTTAGAAAAAACTTGTCATCCTTGTAATCTAATATTAAATAAGGTAAGGTGTCAATTGATAAATCAACACCTTCCTTTTTTAACATATCTTTTATTGTTTCAACTTTATCGTGTGGTATTAACAAATTATACCAAACAGGGTCTATCTGTGCATAAGCTGAAAAAGTAAAAAATATAAAAAATATAAAAAATATTACTTTCATAATGTTCTCTTTAGTTTGCAAAAACATCCCATACACTAGCAAACCCTGAACTTGCTCCAATTGCACCAACGACACCACCAGCAATTCCACCAACAACTGTAGCAGAACCAGTAATTGCTCCAGCAGTGGCACCTACTGCATCCGCAACGCCAGTAAAAAATTTCTTCCAAAATGCTTTAGCTGTAATATCTCCTTGATCATAACGGTCATCCCAATAAGCTAAAGAATAACGACCTACCGAAGAAGTAATCAGGACATTTTCTATATCTTTTGGTTTGTGATTTTTTAATAAATTTGATTCAAATCGTTTTATTTCGCCTATTATATCACATAGGTTTTTTGCATCATATTTAAACATAATATCAAAAAGTTCAAATAAATACTTTTTAAGCTGATTATCTAAGTCAAGAGAATTAATAAAGTTTTCATACTCTCTTTGACTGTCAAGATTTACTATTGGTGTGGCGAATTGTTTTGAAGAGTAATTAGGTATTAATTCTTCTTTATATTTTTCATACAGCACATTGTCGCAAAGTTCATAAACTTCATCCAAAGACATTTTAGGATTACCTTTTTCTTCGATAATTGCCATCAATTGGTTGTGCTGTAAACCAGCTTCGTCAAATGGATTCTCCTTGTTTGGGATTTCGCAATTAACTTTTTGCTCCCATAATTCATACTTGTTCATAACATTTATTTTTTGATTCAATGCTGAAATTACGAAAAATTATTGTAAATACAATGCGTTTGTTGGTTTTAATGTGTGCTAACGGTCTCGGCTATGAGTAGTTGCGTGGTTTTGCAGTTAACTTTACAAGTACACACCAAACTGAAAATCCTCGCGGATTTTCAGAAGTAGGCGAGAACTAGCAATTACTTATAGCCATTGTTGGCAGTAGTGTTGTGTGTCCTGCGTTACTTGGGGATACAAGATAGTGATTAAGTTCATTGAAAACAAGTAACATAACTGTAATTGAGATGAGAGTCTCATTGGT
>NZ_JBRJHB010000043.1:0-3280 GCF_053628795.1 Psychroflexus sp. MBR-150 | reverse complement strand
TAAAATAACGTGAGTTCGATATAAATTCCAATAAAATATATTCATATAAAATACAGATATTTAATCATTTGTCATGTCGATAGAGCGAAGCATGAGTGATGAGACATCTCAGTAGGATGAGATTTCTCCTCATTCTTCGTTCGAAATGACAAAATTTGCTAACAAAAAGATATAATCATTTGATTTACAGATTTCAATAAATCGAACTCACGTTAAAAATAAGATAAAAATAAAAGCAAATACATTCAATACAAGTTAAGCATATAAAAAATTATCATGCTTAGGCTTAAGTTATCAGTCAAAGTTTTTAAATTTTTGAAGAAATACTGTGCTATTATTAGCAGATATCTTCCACAATCATCTTAGCATGAATACGCGAATTTTCAATAAACCATTTGTGGGTTTCCATACCGCCACAAATCACACCAGCCAAGTACAATCCTTTGACGTTGGTTTCCATAGTTTGTTTGTTGTATTCGGGTATTTTGGTTTGGTCATCAGCAAGTTTTACGCCTAATTTTTCTAAAAATTCAAAATTGGGTTTATAGCCAGTCAAGGCTAAAACAAAATCGTTTTTAATCTGTTGAATCTCATCATTTTCATCTTTAAATTCAACAGCATCCTTTTTGATTCTAGTAATTTCGGCATTAAAATAAGCCTTAATACTGCCTTCATCAATTCGGTTTTTAATATCAGGTCGCACCCAATATTTAACGCGTTCACCTATGTCATTTCCTCTGACAATCATCGTTACGTGACCGCCTTTTCTATAAATTTCTAAAGCTGCATCTACGGCAGAATTGCTTGCACCAACCACAACAACATCTTGATTGACAAAATAATGCGGATCGTTATAATAGTGAAACACTTTCTCTAAATTTTCACCAGGCACATTTAATGTATTTGGTATATCATAAAACCCTGTAGCGACAATAATATTTTTAGTCTGATATGTTGCCTTTGAAGTTTTTACTTTAAACAGGTTTTTGGATTTATTTACTTTTTCAACTTTTTCAAACAAATTGATGTTCAAATCATTTGATGTGGCTACACGTCTGTAATATTCTAAAGCTTCTTGTTTAGTTGGTTTAGCATTTTTGCTGATAAATGGGATACCGTCAATTTCTAATTTTTCAGATGATGAAAAAAAGGTCATATTAGCAGGATAGTGATATAGCGAATTGACTAAAGCACCTTTTTCGATAATCACATAAGAAAGATTTCGTTTTTTAGCCTCCAAACCACAAGCCAAACCAATTGGTCCTCCACCAACAATCACAATATCGTAGTTCATAAAACTTTAATTTGGTATCAAAAAATTAGGAGAAAACTTTATGACTGATCAAGAATATATGACTGATCAAGAATAAAAGTATTATTTCAAAGATTTATTCTTATCTTTTGTTTCTTCATCTTCTTTAGAAGCATCTTTAAATTCTTTGATACCGCTTCCAAGTCCTCTCATTAGTTCAGGAATTTTTTTACCTCCAAATAGAAGCAAAATAGCAATACCAATCACTACCCATTGCCAAGCTCCCATTATAAAAACAACATAAATAGAATGCATATATATATATATTTTTGAAGTACAAATTTAATTAATATCTATTGATAATTCATGTTTTATGATTAAAATTGTTTTAAATCTAACAATCATATTTTTTTAATTCCAAATTTTTTTAAAAAATTATAGATAAGTTAACCTCATATTAACAGCATAACAGAATTATATTTATTATTTTTGAATTGAACTAAAAAAATATTTATTATGTCAAACAACACAGGAAATACAATAGTGGCATTATTAACTGGAGCAGCTTTAGGTGCTGGATTTGGAATTTTATATGCACCGCGAAGTGGGAAAGAAACCAGACATCAACTCAAAGAAGAAGCTGGCAAAGCTAAAGATAAGTTGAGTGAAGAATACGATGAGTTATCATCTCAAATCTCTGAGTTTGCTGATTCTGCAAAAAGTAAATTTGAAAAAAGAATCAACAAACTTTTTAAATCTGCTAACACCCAAGCTGATGATATCTTATCTAAAATGGAATCTGAGTTGGAAGAATTGAGAAAAAAAAACGCCGACTTGGTTAAAGAACTAGACAATCTAAAAGCTTAAAATGTCTGATAAAAAGATTGGACATCATCTCAGTAACCTTTCTGATGATGCCAAAACTTATATTGAAAGTGAAATAGCTTACTATAAACTTGATGCTTATAAAAAGCTAATTAAAGCTACGTCTTTATTGATGAGCTCTATAATTAATGCAGGTATTATATTGCTTATTTTCGCTTTTCTTTCTGTAGGTCTTGGCTTGTTTTTAGGTGAATTGTTTGGTTATTATTATGTTGGTTTTCTTATAATAGCTGGCGTATATTTAATCGTTTTGTTTCTAATTCTAATATTTGGAAAGTCTTTAATTGAAAAATCTGTTTTAAAGATTTATAATCAAATATTTGAAGACATTTAAAATTTATAGATTTTGAGGAATTATAATTCTATACAAGAAATTGATAAGCATCTTAAAATTTTAAGATTGCAAGCTGACATCCACAAACAACGTGCAGAAATAGATTTTAAATATATCAAACTCGCATTGAAGCCTACCAATTTGTTTGCTGAGTTTGTGGCTATGCTAAGTCAAAAATATTTGTATAAGAAAATTGTGCAAATTATTTTGAAAAAAATACGGTGATATATTGCTATCTATATTTGAATAACTCATAATAATTGATTTTAAAATTAATTATTTTTTACTTTTAATGAACAATAAAAAGCCAATAATATAAAAGTTGTTGGCTTTTTTTTTTGGGAGTGATTATGTTTTATACTAATTTCTAAAAATTCATCTTATTTTCCACAACTTTTTTGCTTGACCCAAAATGTGGGAAATAAAAATTTAGCGAAAGCTTTATGTATAAAGGATTTAAACAAAAAAAAGCCATCCAAATTAATGAATGACTTTTGGTTTTGTCGGGGTGGCAGGATTCGAACCTGCGACCTCCTGCTCCCAAAGCAGGCGCGATGACCGGGCTACGCTACACCCCGAATGGTGTTTTTTTTGAACATTTTAAAGAGTTGTTCTGAACTCTTGCGACCTTCCCGCATGGGCGGGACGCGATGACCGAGCGGAGTTTATCCTGATTCCGAAGTTTCGGAAGAAGGACTACACCCCGAATGGTGTTTTTTTTTGAACATTTTAAAGAGTTGTTCTGAACTCTTGCGACCTTCCCGCATGGGCGGGACGCGATGACCGAGCGGAGTTTATCCTGATTCCGA
>NZ_JBRJHB010000042.1:0-4037 GCF_053628795.1 Psychroflexus sp. MBR-150 | reverse complement strand
TGTGAATTTTCTTCTTGATTTTTTCATATTTTTCATTGTTTAAAGTTAATAAATTTTCAACTTAAACAATGGTCCGAATTTGTCGAGGTATTATAGTTTGTTAGAGATAACAAGGGTTGTGGCATTCAGCAAAAAACTTTTGGTGTTATTGGAATTATGCCATTTTTTACTCCAAACAATGATGGTATTAATGATGTATGGGGATTTAAAGGCACTTTTAATAACAAACAAGCTTTAGCTTTTGTCTATATTTTTGATCGCTATGGCAAACTACTGAAATCATTCAGAGGGCTTGATAAATCTTGGGATGGTTTTTACAACAATAAACCTATGCCGTCTCAAGATTATTGGTATAAAATTGTTTTAGACGACGGTCGTAATTTAACGGGGCATTTTACTTTAAAGCGTTAGTTGTCTTTAACATCGCCTGCAAAAGGAGGAACACCAAGACCTTTTGGACGATTGTTTGATCTTTCTTTGTTATTAATTTCTCCTATAATTCTTAACGGATAAGTTTCAAACACTTTTGATCTTTTTCTGCAGTTTAATTCAATATAGCTCGAATTATATTTTTCATCTGCATATTTATCCCAAAGATAAATATAGACTTCTTGGATATAAGATTTTAAAACTTGTAGCTGATCTGAGTTTTTATTGAAACTTGCGAGTTGAATGTAAACCTTATCTGGATTGCTCGCTTTACTTTTGTTTTGTTTAGGATTAGTAACAAAATCTAATACCAATTCTTTAAAAGCAATTTCTCTTAAGTTGGGTTTCACTTCGCCATTAACAGCTATTTCTCCAGCTTGATTAATGATAATACTCAAAACGTTTCGTTCATTAGATGCATTAAATTCAGATGAGGTTATGGCTTGATCTAAATCTTTACATTTTCCATCTAACCAACTTTGGGAGAAAACATTAAATCCACATAAGCAAACTAATAAAACAAGTATATTCTTCATATTTATATTTTTTTTAATCAATGAGATCTGGTCGTTTTTGTTTAGTGGTTTTCAGGGCTTGAGTTTCTCTCCATTCATCAATCTTTTTAAAATGCCCGCTCATCAACACTTCAGGAACTTTTTTTCCTTTGTATTCGGCAGGTCTTGTATAAATGGGCGGTGCTAAAAGATTGTCTTGAAATGAATCTGTTAGGGCAGAAGTTTCATCATTTAAAACACCAGGGATAAGCCTGATAATGGCATCTGACAAAACTATGGCAGCAATTTCACCGCCCGATAAAACATAGTCGCCTATTGAAATTTCTTTGGTGATATGCATTTCTCTCACCCTTTGGTCAATGCCTTTGTAATGACCACAGAGTAAGATTAAATTTTGCTTTAAAGATAAGCTGTTAGCCATTTTTTGATTTAAGGTTTTGCCGTCTGGGGTTAGATAGATGATTTCATCATAAGTTCTTTCAGCTTTGAGTTTACTTATGCATTTGTCTATGGGTTCGGGCATTAAAACCATACCAGCACCGCCACCGTATTGGTAATCGTCAACTTGCTTATATTTATTTTTACTGTAATCTCTTAAGTTATGAAAATGAACTTCAACTCGTTTTTTTTCAATGGCTCTTTTAAGAATTGAAGCTTCAAAAGGACTTTTAAGAATGTCAGGAACAACGCTGATGATGTCAATTCTCATTAGCTTTTATTGTTTTTAGTTTGTGCTTTTTTTTGAGCGTCTAAAAGCTCTCGACCAAGTTTTTGTTGTTTCTCAATGGCACGATGCTTGTAATCTTCAAATTCTTTATTGATGTTTCTGAGATTTTCTTTGAGCTCAAGTGTAATAATATTTCTGTTTCTATATTTAATATAAATCAAAATCAAAATTAGAATTAATATAAATATTATCACCCAAACCATTATTAAATAATTTGATTTTGACATATCAATACCGAGAAAACTTATCTGATCTTTAGCATTTTTTATTTGAGAAAGTTCACTTTTTAAAGCTTGATTTTGAGAGTTAAGGCTTTTTGAATTTTTTTCAATTTCTTTAATATGTTCTTGTAATATGCTAATTTTAGAAACCAAACTATCTCTGGTTGAGGCTAAGTTGTCTTTGAATGCATTTAATTTAGCACGTTTAATAACCTTGTATTCTTGATAATTGCCACCAGAGTTGACAACAGAATCAAATGATTTTACAATATCATTTTTTTGTTGTGCTTGCGATTGAAAGCAAATTAGAACTATTAAAAGTGTAAAAAAATATCTCATTATAATAATTTATATGTAGCAAATGTATAAAATTAAGCTTAAAAGTTAACGTCCTAAATTTTTTAAATATCCTAATCAATTGATTTTAAGAATCAAATATTTAAATATAATAGTTTTTTAAACAGATTTAGCAAAGTGTTTTTACTAGTAATTTTTATGATTAGTATTTTGTTTTTCAAATGTACTGTTTCAATTTCATAGTTAATAAAAGCTTTGTCTAAAATATGAATTATGTTATCTACAATTTTAAAATCTTTAATGTTTCCTTTAAAATAATATTTACTGGGTAAATTAAATTCAGGTTGTTTTTTGATATTAAACGATAAATTGTTAAGAATATTCCTTTTCTTTATTATAAAATATTCATTTTTTTTAAATCGAGTCATAGTCTCCCAAGTTATTGTATTTCTAATGTTTTGAGATTTTGAATTGAGCAAGATATGATTAGAAGAAAACGTTGATTTTTTATAAGCTAATCTCCATTTTTGAGGAGTAAAAACCTCAGCAATAATATGATAAGACCAGGCATTATAATATCCATGAACATTACCTCCTTTATCTAGAACAAACCCTTCAACATTTTTACAAAACTTTTTATTGTTTTTGTAGAAAGGCGATGATTTTTCATCTTTTGTTGCGTCTGATTTAATACTCATTCCAATTTATAGGAGCTTATGTTAATATCAAGCTTATGAATTTACCAATTTTTTATCAGATTTGACCATGAGTCTTGCTTTTGGTAAGCTTTCAGGATAGTTTTTTTGAATGAATTCTATCATCTTTTCCCTGACATAAACTCTGAGATCCCAACATGTAGGCGAGTTTTTAGCACTGACTAAAATTCGTGATTCTACTGTATGTTCTTTACTGTCAGTAACTTGTAGAACATTCACTTTTTTGTCCCACAAATCAGTGGTGTTGAGCACTCTTGTTAATTCTTCCCTCAATGATTCAAAAGGGATGGTGTAATCAGTATATAAAAACACGGTTCCAATGATATCACCACTTGTGCGAGTCCAGTTTTGAAAAGGCTTTTCTAAAAAATAAGTCGAAGGCAAAACCAATCGGCGTTTGTCCCAAATTCTGACTACAATGTAGGTTAAATTAATTTCTTCTATCCAGCCCCATTCGTTTTCTACAAGTACAGCATCATCAATCCTGAAAGGTTGAGTAATCGCTATCTGGATGCCTGCAAGTAAAGCTCCAAATACTTTTTGAGCTGAAAGACCAATAATAATACCAGCAACTCCAGCCGATGCAAATAAGCCTATCCCTATTTTTCTTATGCCATCAAATGATAATAATATCAGGCCAATAGCAACTATTATAATTAGTGTTACAATTACTTTTTCCAAAATATTAACCTGAGTATAAAGCTTCCTAGAATGTAGATTGTCTTCAGCTTCAATATCATAGCGATTTAAAAGTTTTGCCTTACCCAATTTGATGAGGGATACGGAAAGTAATGTTATGCCTATTACTATAAAGTTGGACTTCTGTTGAATAATAAAGGTGAACTTGTAATTAATTAAGTCTGACAAAAATGTAAAAATAGGTTCAATAGCTATAGCCGCAATGATGAAAAATATGCTTAATATAAGGTTGAAATATTTTCTCATAGCAAATGCATTTTTTACGTGTTTCAAATTTATTAATATTTCTACTAAATACGGATAATTATGAATATAATACTAAAAATTAATAAGAATGGTAAAATAACGTGAGTTCGATATAAATTCCAATAAAATATATTCATATAAAATACAGATATTTAATCATTTGTCATGTCGATAGAGCGAAGCATGA
>NZ_JBRJHB010000041.1:0-4193 GCF_053628795.1 Psychroflexus sp. MBR-150 | reverse complement strand
TGAATTTTCTTCTTGATTTTTTCATATTTTTCATTGTTTAAAGTTAATAAATTTTCAACTTAAACAATGGTCCGAATTTGTCGAGGTATTATACATTTTTATTAATGTCCGATAACTTATCATTTAATTTTTCATAAATAGTATTTAATCTTTTTTCAGTTTTTTTGTAATTCTTTATAAAATTCAGTTTCTCTGGTTTGCACAAACGAGATTGTTCCATAAATTAAAGAAATTATTAAAGTCAAAATCCATTTTCTCATTGTTCATTTTTTTAGCTGCTGCACAACGTGTTTGGCTATAGTTTCGTTGCGTGAAAATTAGCGATTATTTTTCGATTTTAGATTTTAACTTCCAGAAAATCCCGAAATTTCCGTTTTCATCACAAACTCCTATTGGGTCTGATTGAAGTTCTAAGTCGTCTTTTAGGTAAGAAGGTTCATAACGCAATTGGACAAATTTTTCCTTTTCAATCTGAATAGGCATGTAGTCTCTACACCAAATGTCTTTTGTTGCTTTTAAAAAATCATACTTTATTAAATGTTTTTTAAGAAGTTCCGTTAAAGCGTTGCAAGTCTGTGTAAACCGCTCGTCAGACAGCAGTCTTTCAGAAAAACAGACTTTATTTAATTCTTTACTTGTTACCATTTAGTTTTTCAAATTGACTGGTTAAAAACCCTTTTCTGTCCTTCAAGTATTCGAGATATTCCCTTTCTTCGAATATGTCACTTTTGTCATTGTTACAGAAGTAGCAAGCTAAAACACAATTTTCTTCATTGTAAAGATTGTCTGTTGAATCCCGTCTCTCAATTTCTAAATGCCTTCCCCTTGTCGTTCGCTTACGGTTTTGAAACTTTTTCTCAAAGAGAATGGCAATTACCTTCTCGTCTGTCTTACAGTAGTAGCATTTGCCTTCTTGAATCTGATATTGAGTTCTGTACCACTTGTAAAAACTATTAAAATTCTGGAAACTAAATCCTTCTAATTCTTTCTTGTTATGATAAAGTGAGCGAACACGTCTTATGATTACAATTTCACTTTTACGTTCATTATCCAATTGCTTTGCATATTCACTGTATTCCTTTCTGGAAATATTCAAGTCACGACAAATGTCATCTGCTAATTCAGAATTTATGAAAAGTTTTTCAAAGAAGTTCTCTATGTCCATGTCGTTTCTTTAAATGCACTACAACGGGCGAGTGTATCATTAGTGGCGTGCAAAAAGTCAACACATTTTCGTTTTTATTGGTAAAGATAGAAAAAAAAAATTCAAACCTTAAAATTTTGCAAAAACACAGCCATTAATGATACACATTGTTGGTAGTAGCGGTGGAGTAGGCGAGGTCTTTTGCTGAAAACGCCCAAACCTTTCGCACCCATTTTTTTTCATACTCACGTTTCAAATTTCCCATAATTTCGATGTTATAACATTTCGTTGACGCTTAGCCATAGTTTTTGATTTAGCATCGTTTGTCGTTTTCTTTATTCACTATTTTATTGCAAATCAGCCTTTTGTTTCGGATTGTGATTTTCTCGTCGTGATGAGATTTTATTCGTTATCAATCATCGTGATAAGCCTATCATTTAGGATTTAGAAAAATTCCACCGAAAAAATTCCTACATCTTACTTTATCAAAAAATGGGTGAGCCTATAAATTTAAAAATATTATGGAGTAGTTGCTACCAACGTGATTGTATATGGCTCGTAGCGTGTAAATTAGTAATAACTTTTCGGTTAAGCACGAGCCGAATTTTTTAATTTTCCTATTACCTTTTTTCTCAATGAGCCAAATTAAAAAATTTGGCAGACTTGCAAATATACCTTAACTTCGATTAAGCAACTAATTAGCTATGAGCTATATACGTCTTAAGTTTGATTTTTTTAAAATAAACTAATTTTAGAACATTAATCAGAAAGGCATAAAGCAGCAGAATAAGGTTAATATAGCTGTTGAAGATTTTACTTCGTCAACAATGATAATCCCTGCTGCTTTTCTATCTAAATCTTGTTCAGTTCTATGAGACTTTAGATCTCGATTTTAAGATGTTAAGTATCAGATAGATTTACCTTTCATAAAATAAATATTATGGATAAAAATAGTAAAATTTTCGGAGTAGACATTAGTAAAGATTATTTTGATGTAGTAGATCAAGATAACAATCATAGCCAGTATGGTAATGATGCCCGAGGGTTTTCAAAGTTTCTAGAGCATCTTACCTCAGAAGACCTTGTAGTGATGGAAGCGACAGGTTATTACCATTACCGTCTTGCCCAGTTTTTATCACAACATTCCATTGTCTGCTCAGTTGTCAATCCTCTGTCAGTAAAACGTTTCATTCAAATGAAATTAGCAAAAACAAAGACAGATAAATCAGATGCAAAAGCCATTTGTGAGTACGCACAAGTTAACACTGTTCCTGTTTACAGTCATGTAGATGAAACACAAGCAGAGTGTCTTCAGCTCTTTAGTTTGTTAGATATTTACCAGAAACAGTTGACAGCAATAAAGAACAAACAACAGGGAGAGGAAGCTTTAGGTAGACCATCAAAAGCTGTATATCACTCACTAAACAGAGTGAGAAAAAATCTTCAGAAAGAAATAAATCATTTAGAGGAACAGCTTTTAAAGTTAGTAAAGTTAGATCAGCAGGAACAATTGACATTATTAAAAAGTATACCAGGAATGGGGGTAAAGACAGCTTTGTTTTTAATAGTTATAACAGGTGGTTTTGAGAAATTTGAGACTGCTTCCCAACTGTGCTGTTATGCAGGAATAACACCAACGCAGCGTACTTCAGGGAGTAGTGTTAGAGGTAAGAGTAGAATTAGTAAGGTAGGAAATAAAAAACTAAGATATTTATTATTTTTATGTGCTTTTTCAGCATGTAAATACAATCCGGCCTGCAAAGCACTCTACGACAGATTGGTAGAAAAAGGAAAGAGTAAGAAATTAGCACTATTAGCTGTGGAAAATAAACTTTTAAAACAAGCTTTTGCTATTGTTAAGTCAAAAAAACCTTTCGATGCGGAGCATCGGTCAGTTTTAAAAAAATAAATGATTAAAAATGAAATGATTATAGCTTGTTGAACTGGAAATAAATCGACGATAGGAGATTTATTCCATTTCAACAATGCCAAGAAGCATATTGCCAAAAATAAATGAATTTTTAGTTGGTTTTTGACTCAGTTCTTTGTTGTAAGCAGGACTTTTTCGCACAATTAAAGTTCAACTTTTGAGAAGTCAAAATATTTTACGGTTTTTAAAAGTCCTTTTATCTTTCTTAAATTTATTTCAACAATATCATATCTGTCTCGTGTCAAAAATCCAGAGTTAGTTTGCGCTAGTAAATGAAATACTAAAGGATAATTTTCAATTTCTTCAAACCTATGTTTCAAGTCATCAAGAAGATAAATTCTTGCCTCTACAATATTGCCATCTTCTTTAGTTCTTACAAGACCTTTGTATTCATTTTGTAAATCAGCAATGAGGTTCAAATATTGTTCAATTCCTTTTTGCAGTTTTGAAACAAGTAAATAGAGAAATACTTGTCCAAGTTCCGAATTTATGCATACTTTTTTCTCCTCGATTTTTACAAGTTTTGAGTTAAGGTATTCATCTCCAAAATAGTGTTCCTGGATATGTTCCTCAGTATAGATTTCTCTAAAACTTAGGTCTGTAAAGTTTTGAAGAACTTCAAGGTGTTCGCCTTTTACAATATAATGTTCAGGATTGAAACATTTATAAAATCCTTCATAGTGATAGGTTTGTCTATCATAAAATCTTCTTGTTAAAAACTGATAAGGTATTGAGAGCCTATTATATTCTTCTTTGTTCATTGTCTGTTGGTTTGGTTGTCTTGCTTACAACGGTCTAGTATAAGCGTAGTGCGGGATTTCAAGGCACTTACCTTTCCGATTAGCGATTAGTTTATTTTGTGTAATTACTTTCATTTTAGCACTTTAGCCCGCATTACGCTTATACAATGTTGTAAACAGTTGTGTGTCCTGCGTTACTTGGGGATACAAGATAGTGATTAAGTTCATTGAAAACAAGTAACAAAACTGTAATTGAGATGAGAGTCTTATTGGTATTCAGAAATGACCCTGGCATTTGTTTCAGGTGGATTCACGTAAAGAGTACGATGAGGATTGGTCTCTCGGCTGGGAGTGATTAGGCACACCAGTCAAACCGCCT
>NZ_JBRJHB010000040.1:0-5671 GCF_053628795.1 Psychroflexus sp. MBR-150 | reverse complement strand
ATCAATTTGTGCTTAGGTTGCTTTACGGCTTTAAAAATACGTTGACACTCATCAACACTCAAAACCACAGGTAGAGTTTTTTCTTTTTTCGGTCTCGGAATATTCCAACTTTTTGTGTCGTCCCATTCCAAAACATTTTTAAAATAAAACTTCAAAGCATTCACAATCATATGTCCACTTGCAGATTTTAAACCGCGTTCAGATAAACTTGACAAATATTTGACTACAACTTTCCTGTTCAACGTAGCAGGATCAGCATAATCATTAACCCGCAAAAAACTTATAAATGCACCTGTATAACTTTTAATAGTTGAAGTACTGTAGTTCACCGCCATCAACATATTAGTCATATCTTCAACATAAGGCTTAGCAAAATCGGGAACCATATCTAACAAGGTCTGCTTGGTTTTGGTCAATTCAACTGACTTTTTATTAATCTTGTTGCTTGATTTAAAATAAGTCTTAGCTACGTGATAGTGTATTTTTACTTCTAAATCACTGAGCAAAAGTTCTAAAGACTTCTTATGATTTGGCGTTGCTGGAATCAAATAAGCATTCAAAGCCTTGCTATAACGACTTTGGCTTACACGTCTCAACACGTCAACCAATCGGAAATCGTCTGAAAAATTTACCCGAATATAGCGTTCATCATCTATATATTTATGCACTTCAACACTCAAATCTTTGGCAAAGGTTTGTTTTTTAAAATAATCTTCACCAAACAATGGTACGCCAAAAATATTCTCAACATTTGCCTTAACCTGTGGATGTCTGTAAACCATATACACTTTATGCGTACCATTCCAATGAACACCTTTCACTTTTTTAATGGCCTTGACATAAGAT
This sequence comes from Psychroflexus sp. MBR-150, assembly GCF_053628795.1. Taxonomy (NCBI): domain Bacteria; kingdom Pseudomonadati; phylum Bacteroidota; class Flavobacteriia; order Flavobacteriales; family Flavobacteriaceae; genus Psychroflexus; species Psychroflexus sp. MBR-150. Next base: position 4,825 of record NZ_JBRJHB010000040.1, on the reverse strand, counting down.
TGAACATAATTCATCTTAAGTACCTAATATTTCCCAACACTATCTAACACTCTTAGATTTAAACGATGATCAATCTCAAATGAATGAGATTTATGGGTCAATTCATCTACTGTAAATGCAGATGATGATAACCTTTCGTGATTTTTCACTATGGGCAACTTTTTACGCTGTCTTTCAACGCTTGCCTTATCGTTATTTTTATTTTTAGATTGTTTTTGATGTGATGCTGAATTTGTCTTTTCTATCTTTATATTGCTAAAGTTTGTTTTGAATATGTTATAATTTTTTTTGTTGTAAGGCAGGTGCCAGCACAAATGTGTTTTACTGAATCGAGCACCTATCTGCTTCATTTTTAAACGTGTTTCATTGTCTCGCTTATCAAAAAATGCTGCTATCCTATAGTCGCCACGATGCCATATTTTTCTCAATACAATTTCACTCATTTCTATTTACCTGAATTATTTTAATTTTATTTAAATAGCTGATTATTATAGGTTTACGTAAAATGTAAAACTTGAATAATTTCTAATACAAGAAAGTTTCAATAAAATTTAAACACGGCTTCGCCACAGTAAGTCACAACATCAATTGAAACAAACCCATAAAAATTTTTTAAATTTAATAAAAAAATAAACAATACCTTAAAATACTGATATAATTGCACAATTCCAATTCTAAAAATTCAAAAAACGATTAAATAATGCCATTGGTTAGCTTTAAAAACAAAATTTAAGTAAATAATAATTATCTTATATAGTTTAAAATTTACTATTTTCGAAAAATATTTAAAATTATATTAATACTTAACATATATGTCGATTAATAAAATACTGTATAGCCTTCTTTTTATATTATCTGTTTATAACATTTCAGCCCAAGATATCTTAATGCAAGATGGCACATTTAACCAGTGTAGTGGCTCTTTTTTTGACTCAGGAGGAGCAAGTGGCAATTATAGCACAGGTGAAGACTTTACGGTTACAATTTGTCCTGATGATCCAACTTTGATAACTACTTTAGAATTTACGGAATTTGATGTAACAGGTATTCAAGGTAATACATTTGAAATTTACGATGGAAATACTGCAGATCCAGCACTTTTAATCGGAACATTTTCAGGCACTTTGTCTGATAATCCAGAAATTTTGTTTGTATCTGCTTCTGATCAAAACCCAACGGGTTGCCTTACTATAGTTTTTACATCAGCAACTTTTCCTTTTGGTTCAATGATAGGATGGGCTGCAAATATAGACTGTAGAGAGCCTTGTACCACCACAACTGCAGACTTGGTGCAAGTAGAACCTTCTGAATTTAACACAACATCAGGCAACTATGAAATCGGTAATTTTTTGCCGATAACATTTGAAATTGACCCAGACTTTACATCTAATAATGGAACCAATCCACAATACGTATGGGATTTTGGTGATGGCTCACCTACAGTAACTACAACGATTCCCATTGTTCAACATGAATTTACGGCTTTAGGAAATTTTAATGTAACGGTAAATATTATTGACGATTTTGGGTGTTCAAATGAAAACGCAGTAACCATTCCTGTAGAAGTCATTTCAAGGTCTGGTTTTACTTGCGATACCGCCCAACCTTTTTGTGCTGGTGGTGAAGTTTTCTTTTTTCCAAACTCAAGTAACGCTGGTGGTGGAATTCCATCAGCCGAGAATGGCCCTGATTATGGTTGTCTTAATTTACAACCTTTTCCAGCATGGTTTTTTGTTCAAATAGAACAATCTGGCGACATTGAATTTTTCTTAGAACAAAATACAAGTCAAGATTTTAATGGGAATGGATTAGATGTCGATTTTAAAATTTGGGGACCATTCAGTAGCGCTTCAGGTAATTGCGATAACTTAAATTCTTCGACTGAGGTTCCAGATTTGCCTAATGGTAATCCCTTAGACGGTTGCAGTTATTCAGCAGCAGCTATAGAAACTATGGGAATTCCTAATGCTCAAGCTGGTGAATTTTATATCATTGTGATTACAAACTTTAGTCAAAATCAAGGATTTATAAGCTTTGAACAAACTAATGAAAATGACCCTGGCGCTGGTACTACCTCATGTTCAATTCTCGGTGATGATATTGATGCTTGTGAAGATGAAACGGTAACTGTTTTTACCAACGTTCCCGGTGGTGATACTTTTGAATGGGCTCTTCTAAATACTAATACAGGAAATTTTGATGTACTTCCTGGAGAAACTGGAAGCTCAATTGATATCACTCAGCCTGGTGGCACTTATCAGGTCACGGTCTCTGGACCAAACACGCAGATTGTTGATGAAATTACGGTTAACTTTTTTGAAAACCCAGTAGTAACGACGCCAGTTCAACAGTTGATTGAGTGTTCTTCATTTTTTGACTTAACAGAAGTTGATCTCAATGCTCTCGGCGTAAACATTCCTACTGAGTTTGAAATTTTGTATTTTACTGAATTAACTTTTGCCGAGGAGGGCAATCCTATTCAAGCTATTCCAGATACTCAATCAGTCAATTATCAAGCTACTGAACAAAATGAAGAAATATTTGTTAGAGTTCAAAATATCCTAAATCCTAATTGTTTTACGATTACATCATTCATACTTGTTCAAGATGGAGTTTCAGTGGGTTCTAACTTTACAGACATTACAGAATGTATTCCTAATGGTCAACCTGCCAGCTTTGATCTTACAATTAATGATAACGAAGCTTTAAATGGTCAAGATCCCAATAATTTTAATGTATTTTATTATGACAGTCAGGCCGATGCCAACAATAATAATACTGCAAATGCCATTCAAATTCCAAGTAATTATGAAGTTTCAACCCCTGGAGTGTTCACAATTTATGTAAATGTTGAAAACCCAATCACTCAACCTTGTTTTGCTGTTAATTCCTTTCAAATAGAAGCAATTTTATCTCCAGACATTCAAACACCCCCTGAAGACTTAACACAATGCGGCGATTTCACCCTAACCCAAACTTTTGATTTAACCGAAAACAATGTGAGTAGTTTAGGCATATCAAACCCAGCAGAAACCCAACTCACCTATCACAACACCCAAGCCGAAGCCGATATAGGAGACAATCCCATACCAGATCCTGCCAACTACCAACCTGCAAACAATCAAGAAACGATATTTATCAGAGCCGAAAACATCAACAGCTCAGATTGTTTTTCTACTGACAGTTTTACCATTGAAATCTTTGATGTAGAGATATTACAACCCGACGATTTAGGTTTATGCGACGACGGTAGCGGCACAGGTACAGCCACTTTCAACCTTACAGAAAACAATTTTGTGGTACTAGGACCTAACCAAGACACCACGACGCATTCTGTGAGTTACCACGAAACCCAAGCCGACGCCAATGGCGGGTCAAACCCCATTCCAGATCCCACGGCTTACCCTAACACCAGCAACCCACAGACCATATGGGTGAGAGTGCAGAACATTGGCGATCCAACAAACTGTTTTGAAATAGCGAGTTTTGAGATATCGGTAACCGATTCTGCCCCAGTGAACCTAAACCCACCAAACATCGTAGAATGCGATGATGACAACGACGGCTTTTTCAACAACTTTGATTTAAGCAGTCAAGACGATGTGATAAGTTTAGCCAACCCTGATGTTCAAGTCAGTTATCATTTAACCCAATCAGATGCCGAAAATAACGTTGGAGCCTTGAGTTCGCCTTATTCTAATGTGGTAGAAAGTGTTCAAACAATCTATTTTAGAACCGAAGACATCAACAACAGTTGTAGCTTGGTCAGCAGTTTTGAGTTGCAAGTAGTCGATAGTCCAATACTGACACCAATAGCAGAACCTCTATCGGTATGCGATGACAATACAGACGGCTTTTTGTTTTTTGATTTAACACAAATAGAGCCCGAAGTCTTAGGCAGTTTAGACCCAACAAACTTAGACATCACATACCACTTGAATGAAACTGATGCCGAGACTGATCAAAATGAAATAGCCCAACCGACGAACTATCAAAACACGAGTAGCCCACAAACCATTTGGGTGCGGGTAACCGACACGAGCAATGCCCAAAATTGCTATAATATCGAGTCTTTTGATATAGAAGTCTTGCCATTACCAGAGATTATCAACCCCGAACCCTTAGCCGTTTGTGATGATGAAACAGGCGGAGATTTAAGCGATGAAATCGCCACCTTTGATTTGAATGATAAGATAGATGAAATCACCCAAGGCAATAATGAGCTAAACGTAGAGTTTTTTGAAACCCCAACTGATTTAACCAATAACAACCCGATAACACCAATAGACAGTTATGTCAACCTCATAAATCCCCAAACGATAGAGGTGAAGGTAACCAGTCAGACAACAGGTTGCGAAGACTTTACCACTTTAACTTTGGTGGTTAATCCTGTACCGAGTTTGGCTCCGACTTTAGAACCTTTAGAGGTTTGTGACCCCGACAATGACGGCTTTGCAGAATTTGATTTAGATGCCGCTATTGCAGATATTCTAAACAATGAACCTGAGGTAACAATTACTTTTCACTTGACCCAAGCCGATGCCGACTTAGGAGTCAATCCTATTGATACCACACAGCCTTTTGGAACAAACAACCCCAACCAACAAACCCTTTATGTCAGAGCGGAAAACACAGGACCAAACGGCGATGATGGTACAGGTTGTTATGATACACGTCCATTAGATTTAATAGTAATCCCCAGTCCAGAAATACAAAACTTAGAAGACTTGACACGCTGTGATGATGAGACTGCAAATGGCTTTGCGAGTTTTGATTTAACCCAAAACACTCCAGAAGCTCTCGGCAATCAAGACCCGACAAACAT
>NZ_JBRJHB010000039.1:0-6194 GCF_053628795.1 Psychroflexus sp. MBR-150 | reverse complement strand
GATAGAAAGTCCATTAGACAAAATGGCAAAAAAGTATAAAAACAAGCCTAAAAATTAAAAAAGTGGTGTATTTTTGTGGATATATACTAGTTATGCCCAAGCTAAAAAATGAGACTGCTAATAATTAACATACTGCTTTTATTCTCGACCCAAGTTTGGTCACAAACTGACCTTGGAATCGGACTTGTCTCTATCAACTTTGACGACAAAACAGTTTTGAAATTTTATTCTGACACTTTAGAAAGTAAGCCTGAAAAGATTGTTGAGTTTTTTAACGACAAGACAATTAACAGTTGGAATATAAAGGACTTGAAAAAACAACAAGAATGGCTTAAACCTGAAATCCTTTGGTTAGACTATTTTGAATTTACATTCCGTTGTTTGACCCCTACAGACAAATGGATTGAAGTAATAGTAAATAATGAAACAGGAAAATCTTATTGGATAGAAAATACTGAACTGACGGAATTTAAAAATTGGGAAGAGTTCCTGAAAAATATGTTTGGAGTGGCTAGACTACCTGACTTCAAGCAAAGCATAAAGACTAAACCGACTGAAAATGCTGCCGACATTAAATATCAAGGAACTGATTGTTTTGTGGTCAAATCAATGAAAGGAGATTGGATTGAAATTTCAACTCCTGACCACTGTGATGACAGTTATACCGAAAGTACAACAACAATAAATTCAGGTTGGATAAGATGGAGAAAAGGAAATAAATTATTAATTGACTACTTTACGACAAGTTGAAAATGAAAAAAGCCAGGGCATAACAGCATCTAAGAAAACATGGGGCGGTCAGTGATTGCCACAAGGTTCGTTCTTCGTAGCTATCTTTGTCATAGGCAGACAGTGAAATGCTTCGAAAAGCCCCACGTTTCTTAGCTGCGGAACGTTGTGCACAATTAAAACGTAACGCTAAATGAAAAAAAATCTGATTATAATTTTACTTCTGTCCTCAATAATTTCGTTTGGACAAGAATTAACTACAATCAAAATTTCAGTTCCTAATGAAACTGATGAAGTTTTTATTGTCGGAAATCAAGATAGCTTTGGAAATTGGCAACCTGACAAAGTAAAAATGAATAGAATCTCTGATTACGAAAGAGAAATTTCATTGAATTTAACATTTCCTGCCGAATTTAAGTTTACTCGTGGTACTTGGGAGAGTGAAGCGATAATCACAAAACTTACAGGAGAGCCAAATTTTGTTTTGAGTGAAAAACCATCGACAAAATTATTTTATAAAATTCAAGGTTGGACAGACCAAATTGATAAATTCTCAACTTTCAGTGATTTTAAAATTTCAGAGATAAAATCCAACTTTTTAAAACAAAACAGAAAGGTTTACATTTCATTGCCAGAGAATTACAATAAAAACATTAATTATCCTGTAATTTATGTTACAGATGCCAATATCTTAAACATTTTTGAAATAGTAGTTCAAACATTAAGACAACAGTCAAATTTTTCGAATTTCCCTGAATGTATTGTCGTAGGCATTTACATTAACATAAGAGAAAGAAATAATGAATTAGATATTGAATATGGAGAAAATGGAAAAAAGTTTAAAGACTATATTTTCAAAGAAGTAATTCCATTTATTGAAAACAACTATTCAACAAGCGAATTTAAGGCTATATATGGCCATTCTAATGGTGCTGAGTACAATCATCATTTAATGTTTGAAACAGACAACCCTTTTGATGCGTTTATGAATATTAGTGAAAATCTAATTGAATTGGAAAATGGAAAATTTGAGATAATTAAAAATAAATACATCAAATTCTTAAGTAACAACAGAAAACCTATAAAATACTTTGTTGCAAGTGCAAAATATGATGACCCAAATAGGTATCCAAGTGGAATAGAAATTGAAAAAGTAATAGTCAACAATCCTAACAAGAACGTTGATTTTCAACAAAAAGTTTATAAGAGCTGGCACGTTGATTTAATTGGCTATTCTATTTTAGATGCTTTTCAATTTGTGTTTTCAGATTATCAAGACTACAGTCTGTTTGAAAAAGGAGTTAACTCAAATAACTTTAATTATAAAGAAGTTAAAGAAAAATACTTAAAGCAAAATGAAAAATACATCCAACCCTATATCGAAAATGATGCTTCGTCTGTTGTTGTTGGAGAGATAATTAGAAAAACTGGAAAATCAAAAGTACTAAATCAATATTTGGATTATGAAGATGAAAACAATGAAATATATAATCTATATGTTAGAGCAATACTCTTTTATGAAATCAATGATTTAGAAACAGCATTGTATTATTTAGATAAAATGGTAAAAGAAAATGACCAAAATTCAATTCAACAACTCATAAATTCAAATGCTGTATCATACATTGAAATTTACAAAAAGGCTAATAAGTTAGAAATTGGATATAAAAATCTTGACATCTTAAAGAAAAATAATCCTGAATTGGAAAAAGAGATAAATTTGATAAAACAAAAAATAAAATAACTGTGCACAACAATAGCTATAGTCAATAGCTTGGGTTTGGGCTAAAAACATAAGTTTGGGATTTATTTTCTAACTTTACGTCTGAAATCAAAACTGAATGACTTTTTTGGCGCTACTGCCCATAGCCAAACCGTTGTGTTTAATTGTCGAAAAAACTTAATTAATAAAAAATGGAACAAAAGAAAAAAAAGAGTTTAATTGGAACAGCTATTACTGTTGCAATAATGGTAATTGCTGTGAACTTCGGTTCAAGATTATTCAAGTCTAAAAAAGAGCTGGCTTTGAGCAATGAAAACACTATTGCGGAAAGAGCAGAAATTATGAATAAAGACTGTCCATTTACTTTTGACTCAAACACAAGACTTGATAGTGTCACTTCGCCTGAAAAGAATGTTTTAAGACAAAATTATACACTTTTGAATGACAGTAAATCTGATATTGACACACAGGCTTTTGAGGATTTATTTAAGCCTGAATTCAAGAAAAATCTGCAAAACCAAAATCAAGCTGAATATTTCAAAAAATATAACGCTAAATTAGTTTATAGATTTTACGATAAAGACAAAAATCACGTAACTGACATCGTTCTTAACTCGAATGAATATTAGAACCAAAATCTGAATTGAACAATTTGAAAAAACAACTAAAACACAACAACGGCTATAATTCATTGCGGTTGAATTCCTCATCGGAATTCAACGCAAGTTTGCTATCTTTCGGCTACGGCGGAAAGAATCCTGCGGATTTTTCCGCAACGAAACCATAGCCAAACACGTTGCCAGTAATTTAGAAAAAAACACACAAATGAAAAAATTAATTCTGATTTTATTGATTTTAATCCCAATGTTAAGTTTCGGACAGACAGAAAAAGAAACCGCTAAAAAAGTTTCGTCTGAATTTGAAAAATACTACAATTCAGATGAATATCAAAAGATTTTTGACTTGTTTTCGACTGAAATGAAAAGTGCTTTACCAATCGAACAAACGACTGACTTTTTAAAAGGGTTGAAAAGTCAGGCAGGAAAAATTGTAAAAAGAGAGTTTGTAAAATATGAGCAGACTTATGCCTCTTATAAAACAACTTTTGAACGAGCTATTTTTGCTGTTAACATATCACTTGACAATAACGCTAAAGTTAATGGGCTTTTTGTCAAACCATACAAAGAAGACAATCTTCCTAAACTTGAAAGAAATAAAACAAAACTGATTTTGCCGTTTAATGGAGAATGGACAGTATTTTGGGGTGGAGACACTAAAGAACTTAATTATCACGTAGAAAGCGAAGCTCAAAAAAATGCGTTTGACCTTGTAATAACTGACCAAGAAGGAAAGACCTTTAAAACGGATGGAAAAACGAATGAAGATTATTACGCTTTTGGAAAAGAAGTAATTGCACCTTGTGATGCAGTAGTAGTTTTGACAGTTGACGGAGTAAAAGACAATAAGCCAGGCGAATTAAATCCAATATATATTCCAGGAAATACCGTAATTCTAAAAACTAAAAATAATGAATTCTTATTCTTTGCTCACTTTAAGCAAAATTCGATTGTTGTGAAGCAAGGTCAAAAGGTGAAACAAGGAGAATTATTGGGGCTTTGTGGCAACTCTGGAAATTCTTCAGAAGCTCACTTACATTTTCATATCCAAAATGTAGAAGATATGAACAAAGCTACTGGAGCAAAATGTTATTTTGACGAAATAATTGTGAACGGAGAATTGAAAAAAGACTATTCACCAATTAAAGGAGAGAAAATCAAAAATGAATAAAAAACTACTGGCAACAAAGGCTATAAGCAATTGGGGTTTAGGTACTTAAATGAAAAATAGTAAATAAAATAAAGGTCAGTGCTAAACTGAAAAGTTAGGGTAAAAAATCCCCAACTGCTCATAGCCAAACCGTTGGCTGTAATATAAAACGAGTATTAACCAATAAAAACAAATATTATGAAAGCATTAGTTTATCGAGGTGAACACAAAATAGCTCTCGAAGAAAAACCAAAACCAACTATTAAAAACACAACCGATGTCATTGTGAAAGTTCTAAAAACAACGATTTGTGGAACTGACTTAGGAATTTACAAAGGTAAAAACCTTTATATGAAAGAAGGTATTATTCTTGGGCACGAAGGTGTTGGAATCATTGAAGAAATCGGAGACGCTGTTTCACAATTCGAAGTAGGGGACAAAGTGTTAATTTCTTGCATTACCTCATGTGGATCTTGTGAATATTGTAAAAAACAACTGTATTCACATTGTAAAGATGGAGGTTGGATTTTAGGACACATGATTGATGGTGTACAAGCTGAATATGTTAGAGTTCCACATGCTGATAATAGTCTACACAAAGTACCTGATACCTTAGATGATGATATAGCGGTATTACTATGTGACATTTTACCAACAGGGCATGAAATTGGAGTTCAATATGGAAACGTAAAGCCAGGGGACGCTATTGCTATCGTGGGCGCTGGTCCTGTAGGAATGGGAACTTTATTAACAGCTCAATTCTATTCTCCTGCCATTATTGTAGTAGTTGATTTAGATGAAAATCGCTTAGAAATGGCCAAAGAGCTAGGAGCAACACATACTTTAAAACCTTCCAGCGACTTAGAAAAAGAATTAGCCAAAATTGTTGGAGAAGAAGGTGTAGATGTTGCTATTGAAGCTGTTGGTATACCTCAAACTTGGGATGTTTGTCAGAAAATTGTAAAACCAGGTGGAAATATTGCGAATGTTGGTGTCCATGGTCAAAAAGTTGATTTCGAATTACAAGATTTGTGGATTAAAAACCTTACAATCACTACTGGTCTTGTAAACACCAACACAACACCAATGCTAATGAAAGCTATTTCCAAGTTACCTGTAGAAAAATTAATTACGCATCATTTCAACCTTAGTGAAATTGAAAAAGCTTATGATGTATTCTTAAATGCTTCAAAAGAAAAAGCTATGAAAATTATTATAGAAACTAAATAAGTTACTACAGCCAACAATGGCTATAAGTAATTGCTTGTTCTCGCCTACTTATGAAAATCCTCGCGGATTTTCAGTTTGGTGTGTACTTGCAAAGTTAAGTGCTAACCCACGCAACTACTCATAGCCGAGACCGTTGTAGCCAATTTGACGCAACGAAATAAATAATAAAGCATCCTAAATAACTTAAAAACACGAAATTATGAAAGTGAAAATTTTAATATTACTCTTCGGAATTGGACTTTTAACCAGTTGTAACAACGATGATAATTCGGATTTTCAATCGACTGAAATTAATTTTACCGAAATAGGTAAAGGAGCTTTATTTGGAAATGGACAAGAAGGAATAACAGAATCTAATTTAACTATTACAAATGCGAGTGATTGGCAAAGTCTTATTTCTCAAATGAATTCTGTTAATAATGTAAGTGACAATTTTACAGAAACAAATATTGACTTTGATGTATTTCTAGTCGTTGCTATTTTTCTTGAAGTAAAAGGACAAGGGTGGGAAATTGAAACTGAAAACATTATTGAGAATGAAAACAACATTACAATTTCTACTCTTGAAACTGAATATGCAACATCGGTTATGACTCAACCATTTTGTATAGTAAAAATACAGAAGACAGAAAAAACAATAATAGTGGAATAAAGTCGAGTAGGTAAAGGGGAATCTCACCCCTAAACCTCTCACAGAACCGTACGTGATAGTCTCCCATCATACGGCTCTTCTTAACAAGTCTAT
>NZ_JBRJHB010000038.1:0-7003 GCF_053628795.1 Psychroflexus sp. MBR-150 | reverse complement strand
AATACCAATGAGACTCTCATCTCAATTACAGTTATGTTACTTGTTTTCAATGAACTTAATCACTATCTTGTATCCCCAAGTAACGCAGGACACACAACTAGCTACAACAATGGCTATAAGTAATTGCTTGTTCTCGCCTACTTCTGAAAATCCTCGCGGATTTTCAGTTTGGTGTGTACTTGCAAAGTTAAGTGCTAACCCACGCAACTACTCATAGCCGATGCCGTTGGCGGTAATGCTACCAAGACCCTGCTAAACAATAACAATCATTTCATTTTGACAGACAATGATTCAAAAAGAACAAATACAACAAAGACGACAAGAGATTGCAGAAATCCGACACGCTGATAGTGTTTACAGGGATATTGTTGCCAGAGAAAATGAAAGAGAAGATTATGAGAAGCGTTGGTTTTGGGAATTACTTCAAAATGCAAAAGACTCGGTAGAAGAAAATCAAAATCTTAAAGTAAAAATTGAAATTTCTGAAAATCAAATTTCATTTTCACATACAGGAAATCCATTCGAGTTGGATGACATTCTAAGTTTAATCATACAAGGCTCTTCAAAAAACAACAAAGAAGGTAAGACAGGTAGGTTTGGAACAGGTTTTATGACAACATATCTTCTTTCCAAAGAAGTTTATATAACGGGACAACTTACAAATAATCAAGGTAGCTTTCATTTTTTATTAAACAGAAACGCAACAAACAATGAGCATTTCTATGAATTACAGCAAGAATCAAACAAACAATTTGATGAATCAATTAGAGAATTAAGCTATTTAGAAGAAGATGAATTTCAAACTAAATTCACTTATAATTTAGGAGAGAAAGGAAAATTAACAGCAAAAGTTGGATTACAATGTCTTGATGAATTAATCCCAATTACTCAACTTTTCAATGAGCAAATTGAATCAGTTATTGTAGTTGAAAACGGTTTGTCAAAGACATTCTCAAAGACCCTAATCAAAACCTACGAATTGGGTTCAATTAACGAATGGGAAATCACAACACTGATTGATGGTTCTGTAAATACCTGTCTAAAAGCTTACATTCAAAAAGATGAAAAATTTGATGCTTGTATAATAACCCAAGAAAAGAACGGCAGTGAAGAGATTTTTCCTTTAACAAAAAATTATCCAAGACTATATTACACATTTCCACTAATTGGAACTGAAGAAATTGGAATACCAATTATTATCAATTCAACTCAGTTTGACCCAAGGGTAGAACGTGATGGAATTTATTTAAAAAAAGCAACAGAAGGCGGAAACGAATCAAACAATAAAGAAATAATTAGTAAAGCATTATCTGATAGCTTACAGGCATTCGCAGAATTATTTAAAACCAAAAAAATAATTGGTATCTACGAATTGTTTGATTTCAAGATTTCCAAAGACCTCAAATGGGTCGACCAAGAATGGCTTACAACTATTAAATCCTCAACGATTAATTTACTTGCCGCAAAAGAAATTATTAATTACCACGGGGCTGATAACAAATTCACATCTCTAAATGAATTTACAATTCCTTTCACTGAAAAAGAAAACACCACAAAAGAACTTTGGGAGCTATTATCGGAAATTATTGATATTAAAGTTCCACTATCATCAGAATTGTTAAAATGGGTTCATATATCAGAGAGTATTACACAACTTAAACCCGATATTGAAAAAACCTATGACTTAAAATTCGTTTGGGGAGTAAATGAATTAATCAAATTCATTGAAAAAAAAGAATCACTTACAGAATTAGAAAGTTCTATTACAGCAGATAAAAAATCTTGGTTGAATAATCTCTACTCCCTAATAATTAAGATAAAAGGACATTTCCCATTAGACATAAAAATCTGCCTAAATCAAAGAAATAAGTTTAGGGTTGCAGACGGTATTTATTGGGATAAATGCAATGATGATGAATTGATTTCAATTTCCGACTTAATACAATTGAATTTTTCTGACAAACTATTTTCAAGAGAAATAAATTTTTTGCAAATCAATGGAGTTGAAAATTACACAATACAAAATGCCATTAATGATTTAAAAGCCGAATTGAACGAGCTTGATGAACCTGACTTCATTAAGTCATCCAATCAGGAGTGTAATGCAAGGTTTTTAAAATGGTTAATATTAAAAGACCATAAAGAAATAATCAAAGATTTGAAGATACTAACAGGTGCAAGTAAAAAGATTGACGAAAGTTTTATTTATGACCATTTTCCTAAATCCGAACACCTTTTACTTACTCCAAAGCCATATTTTGAAGTAAACTTTCCTTTGTATTCAAGCTTAGTTAGGGACAAAGACTGCCTAAATGAAATATATAATCAATATTTGAATGAAGCAGACTACAACTTTTTAAATGAGAGCGGATTTATTCACATAAGTCCTTTAGTAACCAAAACTGAAACAGCAACGATAAAATTATTAGAACATTTAATTATCAAAGAATCTGACCTTAGTGTGTTAAGAGATGCAGAAGGGCAACTCAAATATAAATTTAAAATCACCTATTCCGACTTTGCCTATTTAACCGCAACAGACGGACATATTTACGGGAGAAACACAACACAAAAGTCAAGTTTAGAAAGATTTAAATTTCTTCTATCCGAAGCTGTAGAAAAAGACACCTTATTTGATTCAGATATTCAAGAAGTAACAATCGAAGGATTAGAAAATCCTATACAATTTAGAACCTGTCTTTGGGTTTATCGTGCTAAACGTCTCAATTGGGTAAATGTAAAAACCGAAAGTGAAGGTTCTGAAACGAAATTTGTAAGTGAAACTCCTTCATCAAAAAATCTTTCCGAAATACTTAAAGGAGATGAGACTTTAGTAAAAACTATTCGTGGTTCAAGACAACAAAATTTTTTAAACAAACTTGGTGTGGGTGTATCTGACCTAATTAGAAACACACTGCCAACAGACGAACTAAGATTAAGTTGGGACAAGGCTATAACGAATATGATTACAAGTGATGCTGACCCAGAACTTGTTCAAGAAATATTTAATGACCCCAACATAAGAAAGGAATACGTAAAAAGATTAAATGAGCGGAAACTTATTAGTCGCAATCAAACAATAGGAAAGCTTATTGAAGATTTGTTTAAAGAATATATTGAGCAACTTAAAGAAAGTGGTGTCATAATAAATATTCATAGAGAACCTTTTGGAAGTGATTACATATTAACTGAAGAATCATCAGACTTAGTTAATAACGAAAATCAACGTGAAGGATTTAGAATAAATAATTGGCTTGTTGAGTTAAAGGCAACAGGCAAGGAACACGCTTCTATGACACCCTTACAAGCAAAAACAGCAACTGAACAAAAAGACAATTATTCTTTAGTAGTTGTGCCATTGGACGGGACAGAACCAGACATTGAATATATTAAACGAAATGCAAAAGTAATAAGTAACATTGGTCATAAAATTGACACTGTGTTTAGTGATTTCAATGACGTTGAAATCAAAAAAAACAATCTAAACAATGGACAAGACGGAATATCTGTAAATATTGAAGACCAAAACATACGGTTTAGGGTTAGTTCTACCGTTTGGAGTTCAGGTCAATCAGACATTGAAACATTTATAAGAAAGTATTTCACAGTTTTAGCCGAAACCAACAATGGGACGACAACAAATTAAAAAAGAAGCACATACCGCCAACATCACCTATACGCAAGCAGGGGTTTCGTGCTTCGTAGGACAGATAAGTGGTAAAGTTAAAGTTCAGTTCTTCGTAGGTAATTCAGTGGTTAAAATCCCTGCCTGCGTATAGCTGAGAACCGTTGTGCGTAATATGACCAAACGAAAACTATGGCAGGAAATTTAGTAAAAAGACAACATTATGTTCCGAGAACTTACCTAAAACGATTTGCTCGTCAAAATGGGCAGGAATATTTTATTTCAGCAATACCGAATTCCTCAACTGACAAGAACGATATCTTTGAAGTCAATATAAAAAAACATTGCGTTAGAAAAAGACTTCTATACATTGCCTGGAGAAACTGATGCACAAAAAATGGCAATCGAAAAATTCTATGCGGAGGAATTTGAGCAACATTATACTTCGATTTATGAAATACTTGTTGACCCAAATAAAACAGAAGTTACACCTGAAGAAAGAGAGTTGATTATTTCTACAGTAATCACAATGTATTATCGAACAACAAAATGGGTAAATGCAAGTAAAAACCTTATGAGTAGAGTTTTTTACCAAATGTTCCAATTATGTGAACAAACTGGAAAAGACTACTTCACTTTCGAAGGCGAAAAAATTTCTATCGCAGGAAAATCTTTAGAACAATTTACAAAGGAATTTAACGAAGATAGACAACCTCATATGATTCTAACTCAATTAGAGGTTGCGTTCAAATTAATAAATATTCGTTTACAAATAGACGCTATTACTGTTGTAAAATTAGAAGATGAAAATTTGGAATATATAATTAGTGACAATCCAGTTATTGCAAGTAATCCGAAAGCTACTCGATTTGCACCATTTGACCCGAATAATTTATTGTATCTACCACTTGACCCAAAACATATGCTAATTCTAATACCAGAAAAAGCAGATGGACTTGAAAATAGAATATTTAGAAGAACATCAACTGGATTTATGGCTGGAATGGAAAAGTTAACTTCAAATTACCAACAAATGGAGAATTCCGAACGATTTATGATGGGAACTAAAAGTGAACTAGAATCATATCTCGAAACAAAAAATATTACGGAAAAACCTACAGCTGAAATGAATGAAGATGATAAAGCAGAATTACAAAAATTTATGAAAAAATTAGATAAGAAACAATAATAAATACTACGCACAACAACGTATAAAATTAATTGCTAGTGCAAGCCTACTTACGAAAATCCTCGCGGATTTTCTATTCGGTCTGTATTTGCTAAATTAGGTGCTTAAAACACGCAACTAATCTTATACAAGACCGTTGTACGTAATTTGAACAAACTAAATCTGAAATAAAAAATGTATATAAAAAACCGACAAACTGAACTTTTTAAGGAACATAAAATTGAATCTTATTTGAATAAAATAAGAGAGTCCATTTTAGAAAAAATTGAAAAATACAACGACATTTACATCTCGAACGTAGACATAAATAAAGAATTAGAAAAAATATTATATAAATACGATTTAGTAACATTAAAGGTTCCAACTTTGAATAAAGAAACCATTTCATCTTCAATAACTGAACATAAAATCAGTGGTCATCGATTCCCTAAAAACATAAAAGTTGACAAAAATGAAGAGTACGAAATTGAACAAGTTAATCACCTAGTTAGCTTCATTGGAAACGAGGAGTTGTTTAACTATTCACCAAGTTCAAATAATCCAAAAACAGTAAAAGCTTGTATTCATAGTAATAGACTTGAATTTACATTGAGCAACTGGAATAAAATTAGAGGAAATGAGGAAACGATTGAAAAACTAAAAAAAGAGTTTTCAGACGATTTAGATATTATAGAAACTAATTTGTCAGCTCTGAAAAAAGATGTGAACTTATTTAAAAATGACCTAAAAAATGAAATAAATAAGTTCTTTACGGAAAAGAAAAATCTGATTGTGAAGGAGAATAAAACTCTTGAGAAACTAAAAACGTTATAAAAAAACTACGTACAACAACGGCTATAGTTCATTGCTTCTGACTTTCCTTGCGGAAAGTCCTCGCAAATTTGCTATCCTCGGTTTACGGCGGAAAATCCTCGCGGATTTTCACGCAACGAAACCATAGCCAAATCCGTTGTGCAACATTTGACAAAAAATTGAACTTTAGAACAAAACATTAAACTGAATGAAAAAAAAGTACTTAATAATCTTGACAATCTGCCTTTTTTCTTTTTCCAATTCTATTATCGGACAAACTAAAAATGCGACTGATTTTTTAAAATTCTCAAAACAAAATTTTACTGCAAAATCATCTCAACTAAAATCTAATAATTGGAAATTACTTCAACCAACATCAACTGAAACAGACAACGGAATTAAAACCAAATTGAGTTTTTATGGCAAAGAAATTTCAAGTAAAGAGTATTATATCATTCTTGAATTTATGTCTAACAATCAATCAACAACAGAAATTCAAAAAACCTCTATAAAACTTCCAAATGGAACTGAATTTGATAATTGGGTTGCTGAATTTGAAAATATGGGCTATAAATTTCAAAAAGTTTCAGGTCAAAAAGGTCATTTATTTTCAGGAGAAAATGGAATGATGATAAAAGTTGGAATAAACAATATGGATTACGCAGAAAGCGATTGGTCTTACGAAATATCAATAATGATTGACAATAAATAAAAAAATGGAAAATCCAATTGAATGGTTATACCTCAATAATTCAACCGATACTGTTCGTTATGTTTTGGGTGAGAAAACTGAAAATATGGTTGCTTGCATCGGAATTAATCCAAGTACAGCAAGACCAAATGAACTTGATAATACGCTAAAATCTGTAAAAAGAATATCGGAATTTAACGGATTTAATGGTTGGATTATGTACAATGTCTATCCTCAAAGAGCAACTGACCCAAATAATTTAGAAAAAGAAATCGACCACGATTTACGACTAACAAATATTGGAGTTTTAATGAAATCAATTGAACATTTAGGCATTGACACAATTTGGATTGCTTACGGAGATTTGATTGAATCTCGCGAATATCTTCCTTTCTGTATGACGAGTTTATATACAAGTTTGAGTCATCTAAATCTAAAATGGAAAATAATTGGAGAGCCGACACAAAAAGGACATCCTAGACATCCACTTTATAAAGCTACAGAAAGTAAATTTGTAGATTTTGATATGGAAAAGTACGTGAATGAAAAATTGAAACCTAAATCAAAGGAATTTGATAAAATTTACGTTAATGGAAAAGAATTTAAGTGAGAAAAGTCGAGTAGGTAAAGGGGAATCTCACCCCTAAACCTCTCACAGAACCGTACGTGATAGTCTCCCATCATACGGCTCTTCTTAACAAGTCTA
>NZ_JBRJHB010000037.1:0-7858 GCF_053628795.1 Psychroflexus sp. MBR-150 | reverse complement strand
TTAACCGAAGTTCTGAGATTATTTGCTAACTTTGTTGAATGGCTGAAAAGTGGTGGCATTTTTGCACAGAACTACATATAGCCCAAACGTTAGCACACATATAAACTAAATAAAAAATTAATTAAATAAGAAAATCATGGCAGGTATTTTAGGATTATTAAGTTTTGCATTATTCATAGCATTAATAGTTGGATTAATAAAACCATCTTTGGTAATAAGGTGGTCAAAAAAACCGACACGATTAAAAGTTTTAGGATATTGGTTTTTAAGCACTATTCTAATAACAATATTGGCAGTTTTGTTTATTGATACATCTATTGATTCTAAGACTGTCATTACAAATGCAAACAAATATATAAAAGAGGGTAAATATTCAAGAGCGATTACTTCATTAAAAAAAATCGAAATAAATGATTCATTATATAATTCTGCGCAACTATTATTAATAAAAGCCGATAGTTTAAATAATTTGTCTGAAAAGGAAAAAGCTAAAGCAAAAGAACTTGAAGAAAAAAAGAAAAAAGAAGAAAATGAATTGAAACAAAAGGAGCAATTGGAGAGAGAAATAAAATCCATAAATGAAGGTGTAAATATAGCAGATGGAAAAACTATAGATGAACTTCAAATGGATTTAGTAATTTTTGCAAGTTGGGCTAATATTATAAAAGATGCTGACAATTCTGATAACGAAGAAATTAAAAAGTTATCCAAAACTTTGAAATCTAAAGTCGAGCAAGTTCAAATTAAATATTTCCCAATATTAAGAGGAAAATATGCAAAATTAATTGATGACAAACTTTGGGAGAACGATATTGACGCTTATGCAAATGGAAGTGGAAAAAGATATATAAATTTTACTGGTGGCATATTTGCCGCTAATAAAAATAAAAAAGATTTTCAACAGCAAGTTCATGAAGTGTTAAAAATGTTTAGATTTAAACAATCAAGATATCGTTGGTATGATGGCGAAGATGAATATACATATTATACAATTTATGAGGGAAAAGACTCTGAATTAGTAAGCTTTGAATAGAAAACGTGTGCTAACACTATGTATCTTCAATGGCGAGGTTTGGGAGTTGAAACCAAAAGTTCGGGATTTATTTTCTAACTTTACGACTGAAAAATAAAGGGCAGTGCTTCTTTGGTCGCCACTGAAAGATACACTTCCCGTTAGCATTTATTATGAAAAAAAACATTGCGATTTTATTAATACTTGTTCTTTCATTGAGTTCTTGCCATTCTCAAATTCCGATTGAAAAATTTCGTACAGAAATCGAGAAGTTAGATACGGAAAAACAGATAAGCGAGTATTGGAACAAACTGTATAAAATTGACCAGGAAATTTTAGTTAACACTCGTGATTTAAGAATTGCTGACAGTATTTCAATATCGAATATGATTAAAACTACCTTAATCTTTGATATTCACAAAACAAGAGGATACAACTCAAATGGAAATAGTGGATTTGTCCCAATTCTCAACCTTTCTCATAACCGAATAGGACAAAGTCAAATAGCTTATTGGCCTATAATTGAAAAGTGTGCCGAAATTGGTGGAGCAATCGAGAGTTTTGGAGGAGAATATCCTGCATATCAACTTGAAAGTGTAGCGCTAACTTTTTACAATTACTCGCTATTCAATCAAAAAGAGAAATATCCAGCTCTCGTTAGTAAATTAAGTGAAATAGAAACTGCCGATATTGTTGACGAACTTCTAAAATCGTTC
Source organism: Psychroflexus sp. MBR-150 (assembly GCF_053628795.1). Lineage (NCBI taxonomy): Bacteria > Pseudomonadati > Bacteroidota > Flavobacteriia > Flavobacteriales > Flavobacteriaceae > Psychroflexus > Psychroflexus sp. MBR-150. Next base: position 6,130 of record NZ_JBRJHB010000037.1, on the reverse strand, counting down.
CAACGCCAAAATGATTTGCGTAAATTGACTGAAGTTGAAGTTCTAAATAATTGGTATCTACAGTCATTCAAAGACCGAATTGACGAAGGCGAATTTTCCATCGTAAAAATGTCAGATGATAATTTGTATCTAAAAAAATACGGGCGAATTCAAAGACTTAAACTGCTTAAAGAAAATAAGACATCAACAATTTACAGAATTGAAAACGAACCTTTTGATTGGAAATATGTTTATGGCGAAGATGGAAGTTTAAGTTTAATTGATGAAAATAATAAAGAATTAATCAAATACACTCTGACAAAATAACAAATGCTAACAATATGTATCTTCAATGGCGAGGTTTGGGAGTTGAAACCAAAAGTTTAGGATTTATTTTTTAACTTTACGACTGAAAAACGAAGGGCTGTGTTTTTTTAGTCGCCACTGAAAGATACACTTCCCGTTGGTAGCAACTACTCCATAATATTTTTAAAATTATAGGCTCACCCATTTTTTGATTAAATAAGTTGAATGGATTTTTTTCGGTGGAATTTTTCAAAATCCTAAATGATAGGCTTATCACGATGATTGATAACGAATAAAATCTCATCACGACGAGAAAATCACAATCCGAAACAATAGGCTGATTTGCAATAAAATAGCGAATAAAGAAAACGACAAACGATGCTAAATCAAAAACTATGGCTAAGCGTCAACGAAATATTAAAACATCGAAATTATGGGAAATTTAAAACGTGGGAAAGAAAAAAAATGGGTGCGAAAGGCTTGGGCGTTTTCAGCAAATGTTCTCGCCTACTCCACCGCTACTACCAACAATGTGTATCATTAATAGCTGTGTTTGGGCAAAATTTTAAGGTTTGAGATTTTTTTTTATCTTTACCAATAAAAACGAAAATGTGTTGCCTTTTTGCACGCCACTAATGATACACTCGCCCGTTGGCAACAAGCTAAAAAAACCGAGAAATACGAAAATGAATAACGAAAAATGGAATGAAATCTGCTTTTTACTATCCGACAATATTCGGACTGATATAAGCGAAAGCGATTTTGAACAAAATGTAATCCAAGCTTTGAGAGTTTTGGAATGGAAAGAATTTTTAGGAGATATTCAAATCCGACCTTCTTTTCAAATAGGAGCATCCAATAGAATTATGCCTGATTTTGTTATTAATTCTCAAGAAAAGAAAAACCTTTTTGTTATAGAAATCAAACAACCAAGCATACCATTAAACATAAATTTTCAACAACAGCTATTTTCATATATGCGTCAATTAAGACTTCAATATGGAATTCTAATCGGACAAGTAATTCAAGTATTTTATGATGGAGATTTGACTGACCACGATGACCCAGTCTTGCTTGAAACTATCGAATTTGAAAAGGACTCTGTAAAAGGACTGAAATTTGTGGAATTATTTTATAAACAAAGTTTTAGCTTTGATTTGCTAGAATCATTTACATTAAATTCTCTCAAAAAAATCAACCGAAAAGCTGACCAAAAAAAGTTACGACAAAAAATCTTATCAACTGATTATAATTCAGAACTTTTAGAATTGATAAAACAAGATTTTCTTAACAAATATGATGCTGAATTAATTGACAATGTTCTTCAAGAAATATCGATTAATATTCAACCAAAACAACAAATAACTGACGAAAGACCTAAAATTCCAGCGTTCATTACAGACCAAATAGAAAATAAAAGTACTAGGGATAAAACGAAATATATAATAAACGGGACAAGCGCAAGACTACCGAAAAATAGGTTTGTTTTAGAATTGGTAAAAGCATATTTGCAAAAATATCCGACTGATTTCTCTTCGTTAAAAAGAGTTTTTAAAGACGAATATCAAGGTTCAACTGGAGTAATAAACAAATTGGACTTTGTAGAAACAAAATTTGCTAACAAATCAAATAAAAGACATTTTACTGGAAATGACGAGATTTTGACAAGTGCTGACAACATTCAATTTGTAGTTTCGACAGAATGGGGAAAAGACAATATTAAAAATATCGTGGACTTGGCGAGAGAAAATGGATTTGAAATTAAAGAAGTTTAAAATTGAAAAAAGCCAGTTGCCAACAATGGCTATAAGCAATTGCTTGTTCTCGCCTACTTCTGAAAATCCTCGCGGATTTTCAGTTTGGTGTGTACTTGCAAAGTTAAGTGCTAAACCACGCAACTACTCATAGCCGAAACCGTTAGCACCTATTAAAAAAGACGATCGTGAATTTCAATGACATTGACGACATAAAGAAAAATGGTTTCACAGGTTTTAAAACAATCCGTGACCTATGGACAGACAAATCGAGTATTCCAAAAATTAAAGGAGTTTATCTCGTAATCAACCCGACATTTAAGAAAACTGAATTTATTAATCCAGGAGTAGGTGGATTTTTTAAAGGGAAAGACCCAAATGTTTCAATTACTGAACTGCAAAACAATCACGTTGACAACTCACAAGTCGTTTACATTGGAAAAGCAGGAAGCCCAACAGGACAAGCCACATTAAACTCAAGACTTGGACAGTATTTGAGATTTGGTGAAACAAAAAACGTTGGACATTGGGGCGGTAGATTAATATGGCAACTTAAAAACCATAGCGACCTAGTATTTTGTTGGAAGCCAACGCCAAAAGATGACCCAAGAGAAATTGAAAAGCAATTATTGAGTGAATACATTAAACAATTTGGTGTGAGACCATTTGCAAACTTGACCGGATGAGACCTGATGAATATGAACATATTGTAGCTGAACACTTTGAATCAAAGGGTTACAAAACGACCGTTTCTCAATACTCAAATGATTACGGTGTTGACGTATTTGCCACTAAAGGCACAGAGAAAATTGCAATTCAGGCAAAAATGTTTGGTGGCTCAACTCGACCAATAAACAGACAAATGGTTATGGAACTTCACGGAGCAAAAGACTATTTCGACTGCACAAAAGCAATCATAGCAACAAACGGAAGAATAATAGACAATGCACTTGAAGTTGCCAAAAAGTTGAGAATTGAGATTTTAAACATATCTGCAATTCGGACTTCCAACAAAACCAAAAGGACGACTAAATCAAACTCATTTGAAAACATTTGGGAGAAATATGTAATGCCATTGGAAGGCAAAACAATCAAAAGACCAGATGGAAAGACAAACAAAATTGCTAAAGTAGATTGGTCAGGTATTCAGCGTATTACTTCAAATGGCAAACCTCAAAGAATAAAAATTGAGATTTTTAAAAAGACAATAAACCACCTGCTCGAAAATGGAGAAATTACTCGGTCTTACATTAATGAAGAATACAAAGACAGAGCTTCTTCGGGTATTGTTTTAATTCTTGGAAATACAGAAATATTTGAACTAACAAACAGACCTACGGGACTGAAAATGAAGAAATAACAGGTGCTAACAATGTATATAAAAAATAGGCGGGACAGTAGTAAAAACAAGGCTTTTAGCTTGTATCAAGCTCAGTGCTTTACTGAAAATTTAGTGCTTCGGAATCGCCTACTTTTCATATACTAAACGTTGTAACCAATTTTTAAACAACAAAATGTCTAATGAAACCACAATGCCAATGAAAAAAATGAAAAAAACAAATCAAAAAAAAAGACTGCAAATCAATTTTTGCTTTATGATTTTTACAATACTATTATTTAGTAACTGTAAAAAAGATGACGACAACTCTTCAGATTGTGGGTGTAATTCACCAACCATTTTTACAATCCTTGAAAGTGATGAACAAAAAGCGTTTTTATACAAAAACACTAGTAATAGCAATGAAAATATCCCCTCACACAACTATGGAATATATTTTTCAGAGCCAAATTGCACCAACTGTGTTCACACTTTTTTTGTATGTAATGATGATCTCACAAACAGTATAGAAGAAATACCGAATTACCCAGGTATTGAAGTTCAATTTTCTGGTCAGGCAAAAAAAATCTGTCAAGATGTTTGGGCTCCTGGAGATTATACATACAATTACATAACTTTAACTTCAATAGAACAACTATGAAACGTACAATACTTTTAATCTATTTTTTAACACTTAGTCTTTTCTTGCACGCACAGGAAAAGTTGAATTACGAACTCAATGGAAAAAATATTGAGTTTTCCATTTCACAAACGGAAATTTATGTGGAATTTACCCCAACCCAAAAAATTGCAATCCAACAATATGCAGAACAAGGGTTTACTGAAATCGCTCAAAATTCAGCCATTGTTAAAATGAGTGAAGCAAAAGTTTCATTTCAAGAGCAAAAACAGATAACATAAGTATCCAGCCATTAGACATCAATATTGATAACTTGGGTATAAATACTACAAGCAAATGCTTTGGCGGGATGACATATGAATGTATAGAAAGTTATGAATGGGGAGTGATAGATGATGGTACAGAAGGCCAAGTTGTAGGAGCTGATAATGATGTACATTGGACGAGTGGATGGGTTCTTTCTGGTATAAGTTGCGGTTATGTTTCTTGCGGAGGTGGTGGTGGTGAAAATGGGAGCGGCTTTTATGTACCAGGCGGTTATAGTGGTTCTGGTGGTGGTACATCCAACGGGGATAATAACAATGATGACACTAGCGATCCTAGTGACCCAAATAATCACGGGAATGGTGTTTTTGTAAGTGCTCCAACTGACAATCCAATGCCTGATCCAGATCCCTCCGATGACGGCAACTGTGAAAAACTGCACGAGTTTTCTACTTCTCCCCACTCCCAATCAGCATTTAACAATCTTGAAGGTGAATTGAACTCAACGAAAGAGAAAGGTTATTTGGTAAACGCCCAAAATGATTTTCCATTTTTCAATTTAGATTATGTAGAATCCAGTAATAATTGTACTGAAATTCAATTGGAACTTGGCGGTACTACTTATGCTGTTATGCATACCCACCCAAATAATTGTGGTGGTCAAGGTACTTTGCCAATGTTTTATTATGGTGATATAATTACCCTCTATCAGCTGTATATGTCTTTTGATGTGTCTCAAACGAATCTCACACCATCTGCGTCCGATTTTGCGGTTTATATGACTGTTGACGGCTATGTTTACGCCCTTAAAATTAATAACTTAAGTCAATTCACTCAAATTGCCAGTATTTTTTCAGATATTGATAAACTTAGAAAATTTAAAAGAAATTTAAACCGTGCTTATAAAAAACAAGGTACGACAAGTCCCTCCCAAGACTACCTTGCAGAAGGATTACTTAAAGTAATAGATAAATATAATTTGGGTATTTCGATTTACAGAAGTTCACACGAGGACATTAAATATGACCCAAGGTTTACAACGGAAAATCAGGAGTCCAATTGGAAACGCTTAAGACTAGATGAAAATAATAACTTTAACGATGATCAAAATTGCTAAAAACTATATTATGAAAAATATAATTCTTACTATATTAATAATCGGAGTTTCAATTTCTTGTAAGGCTCAAAACTATCCACTTTTTAACCCTTCTGACAATTTTGATACAAATGGGGCTTACTACAAAGATTCTGATAATGATTTGCAAAAATTAGTTGGTATATGGAAATACGAATCTGACAATGAAATTTTCGAGATTGAATTGAGTTTTAAAGTTGATTATTTTTCTGATTCTGAAATACCTAATTATAGCCAATATGAAGACATGCTTTATGGTGAGTACAAATATATTAATAGTAATGATGAAGAAATTGTAAACTCTTTAAGCGATATTAATAATTTCACAGACAATATTTCACAACATTTGATTTTTGGAAATGAAATATATGAAGGAATTTATAGTAACCTTTGTGATGATTGTGCACCAAATGAAAGAATTGTGGATCTTTTCATTGAAGATCCTCAAAGGGAGTACATAAAATATACTTTGCAAATTAGACATTTACCAGAAAATCAATTTTTAAATGAGCCGGAAAGGATTATGATTTTTATAAAGCAACTAGATATGACCATTATACCTCAAGGCGAACCTTCTGATCATCGACTACCATTAAGAACTGTTATTACTTTGATTAAACAGTAATTAAATATTTAGATAATAAAAGTCGAGTAGGTAAAGGGGAATCTCACCCCTAAACCTCTCACAGAACCGTACGTGATAGTCTCCCATCATACGGCTCTTCTTAACAAGT
>NZ_JBRJHB010000036.1:0-7984 GCF_053628795.1 Psychroflexus sp. MBR-150 | reverse complement strand
ATTGAAATAAAAGAGTTAAATTCCTCCTTAGCTCAGTTGGTTAGAGTCCCGCACATGCGGGATTAATCAGAGGAGCTATCGAGATTGAAATAAAAAGAGTTAAATTCCTCCTTAGCTCAGTTGGTTAGAGCATCTGACTGTTAATCAGAGGGTCGAAAGTTCGAGTCTTTCAGGAGGAGCTTAATAATCAAAGGGTTACAAAACAGTAGCCCTTTTTTTATTTCCTGTTGTAACACAATTGTTACACAAAACGTAAATAAGCATATTATTTTCAGGAATACATAAGCCGTTTAATTTCGCTAAATGAAATACTTTCAGCTTGCTTTATTTGCTTCATTAATTTCAAATATCTTTTGGTAGGCTTCCCATTGTAATATTTTGTAAAATGTTTTGAATAAATCTCATTATAAAGCTTTTCGCTTTTAAAGTAAACGCCATAAGTTTTTTCCATTTCCCTGTAATACTTACTATGTATTTGACTTTCATAAAAACAACCGTTGAAAGCTTCACGATGTAAAAAATAACCGCCTATTTGATACAATTTTCTGCAACGCTTTTTTGTTTGAGGACAAAGAAAATACCATATCAAGCCTTTACCCAAATTTGAAGGCATTGAAACTAATTGTATCTTATAATTTCGTGGGACATCATTAAAATTATAGTCCAGTTCAACAAATGGGTTTTGGGTTTGGGTGTTTACTTTTATTGAAATACTGGCAAATACATTGCCGTTTCTACTCCAGTCAAGTTGACCGCTTTTTATTTGGTTTGGCTTTAAATAGCCCCATTGCTTTAGTATAGTGATATTCAATTGTAAAACATCATCGTATAAAGTCGGGAAAGTTGGGAATTTTGGCATCAGTATAATTTTAAAATGAAACCTAAATACTTAAAGAATTTGTAGTTTAATCAAAGGTAAATGGTTCGCCCTCTTTTGGGTGTATGTTCTGCACCTTTGGGAATACATAAGGCATTAATTTACAAACAATATTTATACGTTCCTTTGGTTCTAAGGCTTCAAGCGTTTCAGGGAGCTTGTTTATTTCATTCTGCATAATGCTTTTTAAATCATCACGTAATGACCTTGTTAAAATCTGTTCTTTGGTTTTCATATCAATTTGAATTTATGGTTAATATTTCTTTTAATTCCTGTAATCGATTCAGGTATGGTTTATAAGTTTTATTCCCATTATTTGCTTTTACTGTATTTAAATGGCTTTCGATAAACTTTGATACGTCTATAATCCTACTGCATTGATTAAATTTTATTGGATTGGTAGGTAGTTCAACACTATCAAAATAATTTTCAAGCTGTGTTATGCTTTTACTCCAGTCATCTTTTTTATTTTCAGTATTCAAAATTTCTAAGTCATTTTCAAAAGTTTCGTTTTGTTGTAAAAAAAAAGTTTTTTTTGAAGCTTCACATTTTTCACGTTTTTCACTTTTTGAAACATCGACTGGTTGAGGTGGTTCAGCTTTGGGCTGTGTTCTGTATTTACGCCAATCCTGTTTTATAAGATAGTCTGCAAGGTCGTTGCCCTGTTCTTTATGTTCTTTTGGTGCTAAGCGTTCTAATAAATCTGAAACCTTAAAATAAGCCCCTTGTATGCGTTCCTGAATATACTTTGCTTTGTTATCCCATAACTCAAAGGCTTTACCGTCTTTTGATAGGTCGGGAAACAAATAAACATCTCTATTTTTTAAAGGCTTGCATTTGTTAAGTGTTAAGCTACTAAGATTAAAAACACTCAACCAAAGTAAATTTGAAGACTGTTCAGGAAACCCAAAATACAACGTCCCATAAATTGCCGTTTTTGGTGCTTCTACTAATGCAATAGGGTTATCAGGATATTTGTTTAAAAGGTGTTCGCCAAACAAACACGATACTATTTTTTCATTTTGGTTATAAGCTTTTAACCATTCAGGCAAAGGCTTGTATCTGTATTCGCTGTATTGAAGCCTACTATGTAGCCAACTGGTATGATATTTTTTGCTTTTATCAGTGTGATTGGTCGCATCAAATATTTTTTCCTGAACGGCTCTTATATTTTGGTTTATATCAATATAAGGAAAACAAACCGCTCCAGTTTTACGAACAGTTCCCAAACGATATAAAGATATAACCGTTTCAATGCTTTTAACATCAAAGGGAAACGCAATTTTATTAAGTAGGTTTTGAATGAATATATTTTTATCATAGTTTAAAAGTGTTTGTTTTAAAACCTCAACAGGTATAAAAGCCGTTTTAGGCTTGTTAATAACTTTGGGCTGTTTAGGCTTGTAATTTATTGCATTGTCTTTGTCATCGTATGGGTTTGAGTGATAACCACAATTAATTTCACGGTCGCACCGTCCATATTTATCAGATAAATAGGTTCCTGTTACTGTATCAATGTATTTTACAAAGCGTTTTTTATCACAATTCGGACAAACAAATTTTTTACTGCTTCGGTCTAATATGTATCTGTATTCATTCATCGGTTTAAGGTTTAAACTGGTTTAATAAACTATCAACGGTTATCGGTTTACAGTTTAAAAGCGTATATTTACGCTTAAACTAAACCGTGCTAAAAACTAATTTCATTATCTGAATTATACAAATAGGCTACATTCCCAACGTTTAGCCTTTCAACTAAAACCCCCGAAGCTTTTAATCTTTTTTTGAAGTTAGTTTTATTGACTGGTCTAAAACCGTCTTCAATACAAAACAATCTATATTTAGGGTATAAATCTTTTATCAAACTGTATTCTGTTGAGCTGTGTTTATAGTCGCTTTCGTCAATAAACATTTTGACACTATCAGACTGGTTTTTATACTGCTCAACAGCTTTTTTAACCGCTTCGCATTCAGTAAAACGCTTTTGTTTAAGCAATCTATTCAACCCGTCTAAAACCCAGTTAAACACGCCTGAAAGCTCGTTTTCAATAATCTTTGTATGTAGGTTTTTATCTTGCTTATTTGGTTCTATGGTTACATCAAAGGGAATAATTAAGAAACGTCTGAAATATGCGTTTGTATGTTCAACATCTTTAGGTAATTCATTACAGTTAAAAATAAGTTTTGCGTATTGTTTTAATGTGAAAGGTTGACCGTATGGCAAACGTGCTTCTACTGGTTCGCCTGAAACTAATTGTTTGAATACTGCACTTTCAAGTTTGCCGTTTATTTCACTGGCATAATTAACCAACTTATTACTAATCTTTGCCCTAAAATAGCCGTTATCGTTTGTAAGGCTTTGCAGAGAAAAATTGCTTGTATTTTTTTCGCCCAATAAAGCGTTAACCACTTCATAAAAGACAGATTTACCGTTTGCCCCTGTGCCGTATAAAATCAACGCCTTTTCTTCTTTTAATCTATTGCTACCGTGTTTTATAAATACATATCCTAAATATTCAGCTAAGATTTTTTGACGTGCTTTATCGGGTAAAACCTCATCTAAGTATTTTTCAAAAATTGGTGCTTTTGCTTTCGGGTCATATTCAAATGGTAATTGATATGTAAGAAAATCTGAATACTTGAAAGGTCTTAATTTTGTGCCGTTTGAATTTATTTCAAAAGTTCCATTTAGTAAATTTATGAAAACCTTGTTTTTGTCATTTTCAGGCGTAGGCAAATAAGCCGTTGCAAGGAATTGTTTGTAAAGCTTTTCCCTGAATTGAAAAAACCTTGCATCAAATTTTGTTACGCCCATTTTTTCGGACGCTTCGCCTAAAAACTTTTGAAAGGTTTCTTTATCTAATTCGTTCCAGTAGTTGCTATTATACAAATAAATAAAATCGTGGTTTTTACATAAGCCCCAGCGTTTGTTTTCAGCATACTTTAAAATATTTTCAACACTTAATATTATAAAATGTTTTTGCTTTACAGTGAGCTTATCAATTTGCTTTTGAATGGCTTTAGCGTCATCGCTCCCAGCTTCTGTTTTTTCGAGTTTATCCTTAAGTTTTTTTAATTGTGGGAATGCTAAGACCTCAAAATCTACTGGCTTAATTTCATTTATTAATTTGCCTAATATTTTGCTGTGGTCGTCTGCTTTGTGATTTGTCAATTCCTGAACGTGGTTCTTTATAATTTCAGGATTGTTGAGGTCATCAAAATTTGGGTTTATCGTCTTCATACTTCAAACATTTTTAGTTGGTTGCTGTTAGGTGCTTTACTCGGGTCGGTCGTTAAATACCAAGCCTTAAAACCAGTGTTTTTACACTCTTTTTTTTCTGTTTCCCAAAGTCTGTTTGACTTTTCTAAATCTCGCTTATATCTACAAATGTTTTTTTGTGGTATTCCAGTTTCAGCTGATACCATTGAAGCCGTAGCAATATGGTCTTGTAAATACTGGAATATGGTTTTTAGCTGTGTAGTAGAAGACTTCTGTTTATTATCTTTGCCTTGTCTATTATGCAAAGGGTTGTTGTTTTTGGTTTCCATTACTTCAATCCTTTTTTGCTGTTAGACAAATAGGCTTCTGCTTCTGCTTCAATTTCAGCACCTGTTTTTTTACGCCCTTGCTTCACGTATTCCATAAGCTCAACGCTCGAAAAATATAAGCGTTTGCCACGTTTCATAAATGGCAATTCGTTTTTGCTTACCTTACTGTATAAAGTAGGCACTGAAAGTTTAAGAAACTCGCTTGCTTCTTTAATCGTTAAAAGCTGTTCTGTTGTTCGGGTGGGTGCTTGTTTTTTAAGCAATAAGCTTTTGAGTTCGTTAACTTCATTTGTTAACATGTTTACCGCTTTGGGTAAATCATTAAAGGTTAAATCTGTGTTCATAATGAATATATTTAAAATCCATTACAAACATAAATAGATGATTTTATTTAACTTATTGATATTCAGTTGTATAATCTTGTATAAAAGTAAATACAAGTTTATGCAAGCTGTTTATTTAGTTTCAATTATACTTTTTAGGAAAGATTTTTTTTGTTCTAAATCTTCTTTGTCTGTTTTATCATTAAAATTATATTCATTCATTGCGTTGTAGCTTGCAATATCCCAGTTAAACTCATTTTTGCAAGCTCTATGAAATTTTGAAGCAATTCTTTCTTTGGGTAACAAATCCAAGTCCTGAAAAGCCTTAAGCAATAATTTTAAGCTTTTCCCTTTAATGTTTTTGTATTGTATTTTGATTTTTTCAACTACTTCAACGCTGTTTTGGTGGGTGATTAAGTTGCTTAATGTTTCACTTTCTTTTGGTGGTGGTGTTTCCTGTGAGGGTTTTGTTTTTGTATTTTCTATCTTTTTAAATAGTGGAGTAAATAAAATATGATTTGAAAAAACTATGCTCCAAGCCCTATAAAAAAAACCTTGCTCCTTACCGTCTTTAAACCCGCCTATTATCTCGTATTCATTAGTTTTTAAATTATGATTTGTGCTAAACCCTTTATAAAGATTACCCCAGTCGTGTTTTAAAAATATTCTTTTAGACACAAATTCAAATACTTTATTTACGTAATCGTTTTTATCTGCAAAACTTGTTAAGTATGGTTTAATACATTCACTTTCAAACTCTTTAAATCCAAAATCAAAACCTTTTGAATATTCTTTAAAGTAAGGTTTTAAATCAGATAAATAAACAACTTTTTTGCCACCGCATTTAAGTTTTTGAGTACCAGTTGGTATAAGTTCTAATTTAGAAAATAAATCACTTCTGGAATAATATGCGTTATCAATTACAATTGAATAAGGTTCTAAGGCTTTCCATTTTTCGCTTACATAACCTTTGCTTTTTAAATAATTAAATTCATTATCTGAAATTAAATATTGTGTTTGTCTATAATAATGTTTTAGTATTGAGTTATCTACGTCAAAATTTCTTTTTAAGTAGCTATGGGTTAATTTTTCTGTTACAATTTTTGGGGTGCTTGTGTTTGTTAAATTAAAATAATAAATAGATAAATTTAGTCTGATTTTTTTTAAAAAATCTTTGTTTATTTTTTCAATATAATCTTCTAAAAAATAGCTAAATATTTTTTCAGCATACCTATCCAAGTCAGCAAAGAAAAAACCTAAACTTAAATAATTGTCTTTATTGGTTTGTTTTCTAAATTCTAAATACTTGTTTTTGTGTTCTGAAATTTGTTTTAAGTCTTTAGGCGTTGCCTGTTCTTTTAGTTTTGTAATGGCGTCGTCATTCAACTTAAATTCATTGTTTTTTCTGCTATTATCTAATATCTTTAAATCATTAGCCTTATTTGTGATTTTTTGAATTACATTCTGATTTAGCACATCATATTTACGCTTTATTTCATTTTGGGTCTTGCTGTATTCTAATTTATCCTTAAAACTTTCATTCTTATTTAACTGGCTTCTTTTTTGCCCCAATTCCCTTAGTTCTTTTATTAAATCATTTGACTTATTGAAGACTTCAATATTCGAGTGTAGAAAATCTATAAATTGAAATAAATCTTTTATTCTATTTGGTATCATTTTTTGTCTATTATGCGTTTGTGAATTTTGTGAAAAATGTGAAGCTTCAAAAACATCTTTTTTTTTTTAACTACTTTTTTTAAATCCAGTTGTTAATACATCTGTTTGTTTCTGTATTTGGTCATTTTCAAAACTATCTAAGTAGTTTTCAGTTACACTTACATTACTATGCCCCAATAGTTCGCTTATCATTTCAATTTTAGCCCCTGAACGCTTCAATACAGTTGCGAAGCTGTGGCGAGCGTAGTAAGTAGTTACATTTTTGTTTATTTCAAGCTCTTTAGCTATTTGCTTAATGTATTTATTTATGATTTTAGTTAGCTTTTGGTAGGTATCTCTTTTTTGTATTGCGTTCATATTATTGTTGAGGTGTGGGAATATGTAGGCATCTTTATTAATTGATTTTTGCCCCCATTTTTGTATAATGGCTAAGCTTTCAGGCTTCAAGGCAACAGATATGCGTTTGCTTTGCTTTTGGCTTCGTTCTGTTTTAGCTCGCTTATAAGTCAAAATATTACCGTCTATGTTTTTCCACTTTAATAAACAGAAGTCTTTTACATTCATACCATTGCATAAATAAAGGAATAACCAATAATCTTTTGCCATTTCTTTAGTGCTGTTTGGTTCAGCTTCATACCCGTAAATTTTACCAATCTCTTTAATAGTTAAAGCTTTTTTAGTGTTCTTACTGGTTGGTATGGCATATTTGTTTTTTCCATTCCCGAAAGGATAAACGCCCCTATCAATGTTTTGTAAATTGTAAATAGCTCTAAGGCTTCTTAAATAAATGCCTACTGTGGTTCTGCTGTTGCCGTTGTCAAGCATCCATTTTTCATATTTTTTTAAAAATGTATGGGTAACTTCTGCAAATGTTAGTTTGTTATTGAATTTGTTAATACTGGTTTTTGCACATTCATAACTTACTGCCGTTCCTATTCTGTTTTCAAGCTTCAAGTTTTTAATGTATTTATCAAATGCAAATGAAACGCTGTCTGCTGTATTCCTTTCGTCTAAAAAATTAGTTTCAAAGGCATCAAATGAAAATACGCTTAGTAAGTCAATTACATCATTTGCTTTATTTTCAAAATATTCAACCTTAGTTTTAATTTCTTTTTGTTGTCGGGTTTTACGCTTACCAAAAAATACGGTTTCAAATTCCTGTGGCGTTAAATCTACTCCAGTAGAAAAATATTTGCGTTTTCTGTTATAGGTTACTTTGATTTTAACCGAACATTTACCACTTTTCTTTGGTCTGTTTTTGTCTAAATAAATACTTGCATTTGCTGTTTTCATAACCTCAACTTTAATTTGTAACACAATTGTTACACAAATATAACATAATATCACAAAGTAAAGGTATAAAGTCAATAAAATAAATTATTTTAAAGCCTTATAAAATATAGGCTTTAGCTTGTGTTTTTATAAAATTGATATTTGTTTGTTTTGTGCCTAATTTATGACTGTTAATCAGAGGGTCGAAAGTTCGAGTCTTTCAGGAGGAGCAAAAGCCTTACATTAGCGTAAGGCTTTTTTGTTTGTTATCATGTTTTACCTTTAC
>NZ_JBRJHB010000035.1:0-8305 GCF_053628795.1 Psychroflexus sp. MBR-150 | reverse complement strand
AATACCAATGAGACTCTCATCTCAATTACAGTTATGTTACTTGTTTTCAATGAACTTAATCACTATCTTGTATCCCCAAGTAACGCAGGACACACGGCTGCATACAACAAACGGTTTTGGCTAATGCGGGGTAAATGAGTAAAAATTACGATATTGCAAGAAAATAATTTTAGCGGCAGACGCTTTGGTTCGGAATGAAAAATTCCGCACTAGCCAAAGCCGCGAACGTTGTAAGCAACCTTAGACACACTAAACGCATAAAAATGAACTGAAACATATGAATAAATTATTACTAATACTGCTTATACTACCAATAATTGGACTATCCCAAAACACTATTACTGGAAAAATAGTTGGACAAACTAATGAACCAATTGAGTATGCAGAAGTTGTCTTGCAAACATTAGACTTAATTGCAATAAAATCTGAACTAACAAATGAAGAAGGTGTCTTTACCTTTAAAGATATAGCCAAAGGAACTTATAAATTAAACATACAATACTTTTCTCAAAATATTTTCTCAAAAATAATAAAATTAGAGGGCAACCTTGATTTAGAAACTATTATTACAAATGCTGGTCTTAACCTTAGTGAAGTAGTAATTACAGGAAAAAAACCATTGATTGAAAGAAAAGTAGATAGATTAGTTTTTAATATAGAAAATTCTGTTGCAGCAACTGGAGGTAATGGATTAGATGCTCTAAAACTTGCACCAAGAATAAAAGTACAAAATGATGAAATTTCTATGATAGGAAAAGGCAGTGTTGCTGTATTAATTAATGATAGAATTGTACAAATGTCTAGTGCAGATTTAGCTACTTATCTCAAATCACTGAATGCGGAAGACATAAAAAGCATAGAAGTAATATCTAATCCACCTGCTAAATATAGTGCAGAGGGTAACAGCGGATTAGTAAATATAGTGCTTAAAAAAGCAAAAAATGATGCTTGGAATGCATCATTAAGAAGTATTTACCAACAAGCAACCTATGCTAAAGGAAATGCGGGTGGTTCTTTTAATATGCAAAAAGGCAAATTTCAAATAAATACAGCGGTAAGCTATACTAACGGCTCTAATGCACCACAAGAAACCAATAAAATTTATTATCCTAACCTTACTTGGGACGAGGTAAATAACCGAAGAGACTTTACAAATGCATTATCTACGAGGTTAGGACTAGAATATAAAATCAATGATAAATTATCAACAGGCTTTACCTATAATTATATAACTAGCAAACCTTTAATAAAAGAAATTGACAAAACTACGCTAACTAATTCTTCTAATAGTGTATTAGATTCTTTAATATCAACTTTAGGTAGAAATGAGTATGATAAAAAACTAAATTCTTTAAATTATCATGTAATTTACGATATAGATACCATTGGCAGAAAACTATCTTTAGATGTTGATTATTTTAATTATAAGAACAAAACCAATAGAATCTTTAGTACACAATCATTTTTTCCGAATAATCAATCTATTCCAAACAGTTTAGAAGAAGCAAGAAATTTCGGGAATCAAGATATTACAAACTATTCTATAAATCTAGATATGGAACACCCAACCAATTGGGCAACATATAATTATGGTGCAAGAGTATCATTTACAGAAACAGATAATCTATTTAATTATTTTGATATAATTGATGATGAAGAAATACTGAACCCAAATTTTAGCAATCAATTCAAATACCAAGAAAACACCCAAGCCTTGTACTTTAGTGCACAAAAAAGTTTTTCAGATAAATGGGAAGCCAAAGTAGGTTTGCGGTATGAATTTACTCAAACCGAAGGCTTTTCTCAAACGCTTAATCAAACAAATACAAATGATTATTCAAAACTATTTCCAACAGCTTATGTTGCTTTCACCCCTAATGACAATCATTCTTTTAGTTTAAATTATGGCAGAAGAATAGCTAGACCAAATTTTGGGTATCTTAATCCATTTAGATTTGTAAACAACCCTTATTCCTATTCAGAGGGTAATCCTTTTTTACAACCTGCATTTACAGATAATATAGAATTTGAATATGCCTTTAAGGACAACTTAATTACCAATATTTATTATTCCTATACAGATGATGATTTTGAACAAGTTACTATAATTGATGCCAATACCAATGTGCAACAAGTAATTCCATTAAACTTTATAGTTAACAAAATGTTTGGTATTACCCAAACTTTTATTTTCAAACCTGCCAAATGGTGGGATGTTAATGCATCTGCTGATGTATATTACAGTGATACCAAATCTAAAATACCCGTTACACTTCAATTTTTAAGTGGTTGGAGTGGTGAGTTTAATATTTCGAACGATTTTACCTTAAACACAAATAAAACATTTTTGGGAAACTTAAATTATAATTATACAACAGAAGGGATTGATAATCTTGATTATAATTCTAATGCCAATCAGCTAGATATAGCACTTAAATGGTTGCTACTAGATAAAAGTCTAATAATTAGCTTATATGCAAATGACATTTTAAGTTCTAATAGATTTACTTACACAACATTTTCAAATGGTATAGAAAATTCTTTTAGAAATTACTACGATGAAAGATTTTTTAGAATTGGTGTAATATACAATTTTGGTAAAAAGTTTAATTTAAATAATAGAGAAAACAAAAATCAAGATGAATATAATAGAACCAATTAAAAATATTCTTGCAAGGAAAGTCCGATGAGGTATTAATGACTATAAAATATGATACAATTGTGTAACCTTAAATTCTTTTGAAATGGATGCAAAAAATTTTAATCCAAAATCCTTTTTGAATGTCAAAGAATTATCTACCCAAGAAGACCTTGTAATCAAAGGTGGTGGGAAGGATAAAAAGAAAGACCAGAAAAAGGACAAAAAGAAAGATGCTACAATTAAAGCTGATATTAAAGCTTCATTCTAGTATTTTCTTATCATGAGGAGGGAAAAGTTCCCTCCTCTATTTAAAGAACTAAGAATATAATACAGAGCATTTATGGGTAATGTAATAAATCCTAAAGACTTCTTAAGTATCAAAGTTTTTACAACAACGGAAGATTTGATTATAAAAGGAGGTTGTAAACAAAAGAAAAGACAAAAGGTAAAAGTTAAAGGTGGTACAACTATAATTAGACAACAGGTAAAAGTTAAAGATTGCGGTTGTGAAATTTAAATTGAATAATTATGAATAAAAAATTTAATCCAAAGGAATTTTTGAATATAAAAATTCTAAACACTACAGAAAATCTTGCTATAAAAGGAGGTGCAGACCAAAAGCAGAAACAAAAACAAAAAGTTAAACAGAAACAGAAACAGAAGAATAGTTTAAATCTCGATTATATATAACTTTAAATACTAAATATCTATGCAAAATTTTTCAATTGATTTTTGGAGAGATTTTATTAAAACTAATAATGATTTTTCCGAAACCTGTGTAATTAAAGATGCAATTAGCAAGGATATGCTAAATGAATTAAACCTTGGCATAATGGAGGTTTTGTCAAATAGGTTAACCATGAAAGACATAAACAATGGTATTCGTGTATATATTGAAGGCAAGGAACAAGATGATGATTATTTAAAAAAACTTTGTGAAACACCACCTGTAAAAACAGATGATATTAAAAGCTATACGGATAGAGTTTTTGATAAAAAATTTGGGTTTATTATTAATAGTGGTGAGCGTCATTCTGATTATATTGCGTACAATATCCTTAAAGCAGTTAAACCTTTAATTGATTTAAAAGGTATTCCACCTCTAGGTGTTGAAATAACAATTTTCATTGGCAATTATGGCTGGACACCTCTTGGAATTCATCAAGACCATCGTGGTGAAAATGTAATACATTTTCATTTAGGTCCTGGCGATAAAAAAATGTACATTTGGGATGAAGAAAAATACAAAGAACTTACCAACTTGAAGCATAATAATACCGATATAGAACCAATACTTTCCCACTCAAAAGAATTTTCATTTGGCACTAAGGATTTATACTATATGCCATGGAACAAATTTCATGTTGGTTTGACTAACGAGTTATCTGTTGGTATTACATTGTGGTTCAACAACCCCTCAAGGTATAAGTATTTTAATCGCATCATAGAATCTTTTGTGACTCAGTTTGTAAAAAAAGAAACGGAAATAATAGGAAATAAATACAACTTGTTAGAAAATGTTCACAATAGTTCAAAAGATATTTTTGAGATTTTAGAACTGGACAACGATGTAATAAATGGTTCAGTCAATGATTTTATAAATTTTATATCAGAAGAATTCAATTATAACTTAATAAGTAATGGTGGGTGGCAAACTATACCATTATCAATGAAAGATAAAATAGGGTATGATGTAGATAATGATTACACTAAATTAGAAAACCAAAAAATAAAATCGGACTCTTTATTTAAAATTTTACACAAAAGAAAGAAAAACATCCTTTTCGTTTATGTTAGAGGTTCAAAGTTTCAGATGCAATATTTTCCAGAGCTAGTGGATTTGTTAGATTTAATAAATGAAAATGAAATTATAGATATTAATTCTTATCTTAAATCAGGTAAATTAAATATCCCTAAAGAAGCAATTTTATACTTTTTAGCTTTAATATATGATAAAAGAGGTTTTGAAATAATTAAATAAAAATTATGAAAAATATAATAACAATTTTAGCAACATTCATATTTTGTACCTGTGTATACGCACAAAATAATTCTCATGTTATAAAAAAACAAAAAACTGTTTCTATTGAACAAAGTAAATTTCAATCAATTTGTTCTTCAATAAAAAAAATTATTGAAAATTATGACTGTGAAAAATTTCTCAATAAAAAATTCTATTTAAAAAATGAAAATGAAGAATTGATTGTTTTTATCAAGAAAAAACAAAAAATAAAGCTAAAATATAAATCAACACATCCCGAAAACGAAATCTTAAATCTTAAATATGAAAGAATATTAAAAATATTAGAATGAATAATATTCATTTTATACCCCAAAGAGATAATATGGATTGTGGCCCTGCTTGTTTGGCCATGATATCTATGTATTATTCTAAAAATTATCCTATTGAATATTTAAGAAGTCTTTCTTATATAACCAAGGATGGGGTTTCATTATTAGGTTTAAAAGAAGCATCTAGTATTATAGGTTTAGATTCTATTTCTGCTAAACTTACAACAACCGATTTAATTAGTAAATTAAATTATTTTCCTTGTATTCTATATTGGAATCAAAAACACTTTGTAGTATTATATAAAGTAGTCGGAAATTTATTTTTTTTAGCAGACCCTGAATTTGGTAAAATAAAACTTACCAAAGAAAAATTTGAAAAATCTTGGCTGTCGGATGGAGATAAAGGCGTAGCTCTTTTCCTCAACCCTACCGAAGAATTTTACACAAAACAACCACCCAAAGAAGAAAAACTAACTATAAAATATCTTTTTAACTACCTAAACCCTTACAAAAAACAACTATCTATTATGTTTGTGTTGCTTTTATTAGGTAGTGCTTTAACCTTGGTATTTCCTTTTTTAACCGAAGCTTTAATTGACAAAGGAGTAAATGCAAAAGACCTTAACTTTATCTTTATTATTTTATTAGCCCAATTAGGGTTATTCCTTGGTTCCATTATTTTTAGCATTTTTCGTAATTGGTTAATGCTCTATGTAGGTACGCATTTGAGCATTACAATAATTTCAGATTTTTTAAAAAAAATGCTTAAACTTCCCATTAAGTTTTTTGACACCAAACTAATGGGAGACTTCCAACAACGCATACAAGACAACGACCGTATTGAAGATTTTCTAACCTCTCAAAGTTTAACTACATTTTTTTCCATAATCACTTTTTCTGTGTTTTTTGGTGTTTTGTGGTATTATGATTTTACAATTCTATTGGTTTATTTTATATTAACTGCCCTTTCTATTGGTTGGTCTTTTTATTGGCTTAAAAAGAGAAAAATATTAGATTATTTCCGTTTTCAGCAAAGAAGCGAAAACCAAGAATCCATCTATGAAATGCTCAATGGAGTTACAGAGATGAAAATCAATCAGTTTGAAGATTTTAAAATTAATGAATGGGAGAATATTCAACAAAAACTATTTAAACTCAATACAAGAATCCTTAAATTAGACCAAATACAACTCTCAGGTTTTGAATTTTTCAACCAATTAAAAAATATCATCGTTACTTTTTTAGCAGCCACCTATGTAGTGCAAGGCAATATGACATTAGGTATGTTACTTTCCATTTCTTACATCATTGGGCAAATGAATTCCCCAGTTAATCAATTAGTTGATTTTTTTCGTTCTCTACAAGATGCAAAATTGAGTTTAGAAAGATTAAATGAAGTTCAAAACCACGAACCTGAAGAAAATAAAGAATTAAAACAAATTACTAAACAATCAAATTATCAAAAAAACGGTATTGAGAAAGGCATTTATCTAAAAAATTTATCCTTTCAATATGAAGGACCAAAATCTCCTTTTGTCTTAAAGGATGTTAATTTACATATCCCAGAGGGTAAAATTACTGCTATTGTCGGAGCAAGTGGTAGTGGTAAGACAACTTTAATGAAATTGCTTTTAAGATTTTATGACCCAATCAAGGGTGAAATATTTTACAATCATGATAATATTTTAAATCTTTCCCCAAAAAGCATCCGTGAAAATACAGGGGTAGTAATGCAAGATGGTTACATTTTTTCAGACACCATAGAAAGAAACATTGCAACTGCTGATAAAGAAGTAAATAAACAACAACTTAAAAAATCCGTACAAATAGCAAATATAGAAGAGTTTGTTGTATCTCTGCCCTTAAAATATAATACCAAAATAGGTTCAGCAGGAAATGGTTTGTCGGGCGGTCAAAGACAAAGAATGCTCATTGCAAGAGCTGTATATAAAAACCCTCATTATATTTTCTTTGATGAAGCTACCTCTGCACTAGATGCTGAAAACGAAAAAATAATACATGACAATTTACAAGAATTTTTTAAAGGTAAAACCGTTATTATTATTGCCCACCGTTTAAGTACTGTTAAGAATGCAGATAATATAGTAGTCCTCAAAAAAGGAGAAATAATAGAACAAGGCACACATCAACAATTAGTCAATAAAAAAGCGGAATATTTTAACCTTGTTAAAAACCAATTAGAACTTGGAAACTAAATTGAAATTTTTATTATTTTTGTAGTATTAACCTCAAAATCAATCATCATGGCATCAACATCAGAAACAGGGCACGCAAAAAATGTAGCCAACTTTCAAGACCTCATTTCATTTTGTACAGGATATGGCGCAACCTATAACCCTACCAATCCAAGACTAACACTAGCAGAATTAGAAAATCTATACACTACCTCTCAATCCAAATTACAAGCAGTCGCCAATACTAAAACTTCGTTTGATAATGCCACAAATGAACGTCGTAATGCTTTTGCAGACCTAAAACCTCTTGCCACAAGAATAGTTAACAGTTTTGCCATATCAGGTGCAGACTTTAGCTGTAGACAATGCCAAATCTATCAACAAGAAATTACAAGGTTCAAGCAAAAGAACTACATCAGAGACCGATGAAAATTCAGAAGAAACACAAAGCACTAATTCTATCTCCACATCCCAACAATCTTATGACAGATTAATAGACCATTTTGCCAACCTAATAGAAGTACTACTGCAAAATCCTCTTTACGCACCCAACGAAACAGAACTCCAAACCGCAACCTTACAGACAAAATTACAAGACCTACAAACCAAAAACACCAATCTCATCAATGCCTACACTCAATATTCCAACGCAATGATAGATAGGAATAACACCCTATATAATCCAGTAACAGGCTTGGTACAAACATCAAAAGAAGTAAAGCAATATGTAAAAAGCGTATTCGGAGCAAAAAGCCCACAATACCAACAAGTAAGCGGATTAGAATTTAAAGTAATCAAGAGATAATGTAATGTTAACAACATCAAGTATAAAACAAATAACTGCAATAAACATTTTATTAACTGATTTAATAAAACAGATAATTGCGATTATACTTTTTGTAACTGAATTTAATAATTTTCTAACTGCAATTATAAAACGAGCAACTGAATTTATAATTTCCCTAACTGAAAACATAAAACTTGCTACTGAATTTAATATTATTAAAACTGCATATAATAATTCATAAACTTAAATCCTAAAGAATCGAAGAGAAGACAGAAAGTCGAGTAGGTAAAGGGGGATCTCACCCCTAAACCTCTCACAGAACCGTACGTGATAGTCTCCCATCATACGGCTCTTCTTAACAAGTCTATGGCGTAAAACCGTATTGCCAAT
>NZ_JBRJHB010000034.1:0-11396 GCF_053628795.1 Psychroflexus sp. MBR-150 | reverse complement strand
CATATCTCTTTTTTTTTGCGAAAGATGAAGATATAAAAAAGTGGGAAATCCTGTATTGGAAATCCCACTTTAAAATATTTTATCGGACACTAATGATTTTTAATTTATATTACCCCAGTTTTTTATAAGGTTTTATATATTATAAACAAGTTTTAAATATATTTACCCTCACAAAATCAATACTAATTTTTTTAAATTAACAAATGCTTACTACTAACTATCAACTAAAAACTACCCACTATGATTATAGGCGTTCCTACTGAAATTAAAAACAATGAAAGTCGAGTTTCCGTCACACCAGCTGGTGTTTTTGAACTCGTCAAAGCTAAGCACATGGTTTATGTGCAATCTCATGCAGGTTTAGCAAGCGGTTTTACCAACAACGATTATAAAAATGCCGGTGCTCAAATTTTAGATTCCATTGAATCGGTTTATGACATCGCTGAAATGATTGTCAAAGTGAAAGAACCTATTGAAAAAGAATACGATTTGGTAAAGCGCAATCAAATTGTATTTACGTATTTCCATTTTGCTTCAAGTCAGTCACTAACCAAAGCAATGCTAAAATCTAAAGCGGTTTGTTTAGCTTATGAAACGGTTCAAGACGACGATGGCAGCTTACCATTGCTAACGCCAATGTCAGAAATTGCAGGACGGATGGCAACTCAACAAGGTGCAAAATTTTTAGAAAAACCCATTAAAGGTAGAGGAATTTTATTGGGTGGTGTACCTGGAGTTCCACCTGGAAAAGTTTTAGTTATCGGTGCAGGCGTTGTTGGCGTTCAAGCTGCAAAAATGGCAGCAGGTCTTGGTGCCAGTGTGGTGATGATGGACATTAATATGAAACGCTTAAGATATGTTAATGATATTATGCCACCACACGTCATTACCGAATTTTCTAATGAATACAATATCAGAAAACACATCAAAGATGCAGACTTGATTATTGGAGCGGTGCTGATAGCAGGTGCCAAAGCCCCAAAACTCATTAAAAGGGATATGCTTAAAGACATGCAACACGGAACAGTTATGGTAGATGTGGCTGTTGACCAAGGAGGTTGTTTTGAAACGACAAAACCTACAACCCATGAAAACCCTACTTATATCGTCGATGAAGTTTTGCATTATTGTGTGACCAATATGCCTGGTGCTGTACCTTATACTTCTACTTTGGCATTAACAAACGTCACTTTTCCATATGTGAAATCTATAGCCGATTTGGGGTGGGAAAAGGCAATTGAAAAAGATTCACGTCTAAAAAAAGGACTTAATATTTCTAAAGGGGAAATTGTATTAGAAGAATTGAAAGGAATTTTTTAAAATTTGAATGATTTGTAGTTGCTTTCGTTTTTTAGGTAGCAGAAGTACAAATGTGTGTTGAAATTATCAGTTCATTTGTGGCAAAAAACCATTTTTAGTTAGAACTAAGACTTCAGCTTTAAAGTCATTCCAGGTTTTAAAGTTGTATTATTGATATTATTTATTTTTTTGAGATCTTCAACACTCAAACCTTCAAATTTTTTGGAGATACTCCACAAAGAATCTCCTGGTTTGACCACATAAATTTTTTGATTTTTCGATAATTGATGGTCTTTTTTATCGTTTTTTATTTTACGTTTAGGTGATTGTGTATAGTTAGCCTTTCGAGGATAAATGGTGAGTCTATCACCAATATTTATTCTGTTGTTTCGCATACCATTCCATCGTCTAATTTCGCTTACTCGTACACCATATCGACTGGCGATTTTGCCGAGATAATCTCCGCGTTTGACACGGTATCTAATTTTGTCACTGACTTTATAATATTGAGGTAAAGTTTCTTCTGATGCAGCAATATCTTTTTGAGCATAATCGTAAAATTTATCTTCATTGGCAGCAAACAAGCCAGCAGCTTTATAGGGTAATCTTAAGGTGTAATTTTTCTCAGGTTCATAAGGTATAATCCCCAACTTATAACTTGGGTTGAGGAACTTT
Source organism: Psychroflexus sp. MBR-150 (assembly GCF_053628795.1). NCBI lineage: Bacteria > Pseudomonadati > Bacteroidota > Flavobacteriia > Flavobacteriales > Flavobacteriaceae > Psychroflexus > Psychroflexus sp. MBR-150. The sequence goes on along the minus strand of NZ_JBRJHB010000034.1, from coordinate 9,422 downwards.
AAAAATTCAATATCGGTGTTGGTGATTTCAGCAACTTGTTCGAGTTTAATTAAATTTTTAGTTTGAATGGTATCCGTTGCCAAATATGGCATAGGCGAAGATTGAGGCTGAAAGTCATGAGCATCAGCATATTCAAAAATATATAGCATCGCCAGAAAAGAAGGCACATAACCAGCTGTTTCTCTGGGCAAATAAGGTCTGATTGACCAATAATCTTTTTGTCCACCACTGCGTCTAATGGCTTTATTGACATTGCCAGGACCAGAATTATAAGCGGCTAAGGCCAAATCCCAATCTTCAAAAATATTGTATAAGTGATTGAGATATTTTGCCGCGGCTTCAGTTGACCTAACAGGATCCATACGTTCATCAACATAACTGCTTACTTCTAAGTTATACATTTTTCCAGTAGAATACATAAATTGCCACAAACCAGTTGCACCTACCCAAGATTTTGCTCTCGGGTTTAAAGCCGATTCTACTAAAGCTAAGTGTTTGATTTCTAAAGGAATATTATATTTATCAAAAACACTTTCAAACATCGGAAAATAATACTGACTTAAACGCATCAGTTTTTCAGTCTTTTCTTTTTCTCGTTTGAGATAATATTGAATGACACTTTCTAAATCTTTACTGTAAGAAATATCTAAAGGCGTTTTGGCATTTAATAAGCTTAAGCGATGCTTCAAAGTATCGGTTGATAACTCATAGTCAACAGTTTCTATATAGTTTTCATTTGCATAAAGGTCTTGTTGATGTTTGAATAATTGTTGATTTGATAGTAATTTTTGCCACGAGGAGTCAATGACAATACTTTCTTTAAAATCTTCAAAATACCAGACCAAAGTATCGATTTGCATTTCTTTTAAAACGACCTTATCAAGTTTTGAATTGGTAAAATTTATGTTTTGGTCTTGGGCATTAATAAAATTAGTAATTAAAAAGCAAATAGAAATGATCAAATATTGTTTGTTCAAAATGAGAGTGTTTTATGATTTAACGCTTAAGTTTGATAATTATTGGGGTAAAATTAAATATTCTTTTGTTTAATTTGAAGTTAAGGAAGCTTAAAAATACTTTGATTTATTAAAAAAACCAATTTCTTTTTCTTAAACTAAAATCACTAAGTTTAACACGTAAGCAAATTTCTTCTCTTTGATATAATTTCCAATTTCATTAGATATGATGTCTTATGTGTTTAAACATCGAGTCTTTTAATACTTCAGGATAAACTTTATTGAGATGTGAATGTTTATTCTTGCATTCACCAAAAGACTTGAGTTAAACATAAGTGTTTGATTATCTGCTTGGCAGGCACTTGTCTTTGATGAGTGGTGCTAAACCTGATAACACTCAATACAACCAAACCCTTGTAGATTGTAAAGGCATGCAAATGAATATGCTCAGCTTTATCCATTTATTGCCACCACTTCATTCACTTGTTGTGGCAGCATGTCTTTAAGCAAGGTTTCAATGCCATTTTTCAAAGTCATAGTTGAAGAAGGGCAACCACTACAAGCACCTTGTAAAATAACATGGACGGCTTGGGTGTCTTCGTCATAAGATTGAAACACAATATTGCCGCCATCACTCGCTACAGCAGGTTTGACATATTCTTCTAAAATTTCTGAAATTTGCTTAGAAATCCCTTGGAGATTTTTTGTCGTTGTATTGGTTTGAGTTGAAATATTTTCATTAGGTTGAACGTTTTTAGATTTAATAGATTTTACTATCTCTGCATTTTTTTCTAAATAAGATCTAATAAATTCTCTTAACTCCATGGTAATATCATCCCATTCTGCCATATCGTATTTTTGAACAGAAATGAAGTTTTCATCCATATAAACTTCTTTCACAAAGGGAAAGTGAAATAATTTTTGGGCTAGTTCCACTTCTGAAGTATCATCAATACTTTTAAACTCTAAAGGTTTTAAAACCAATTTTTTGTTAGCCACAAATTTCATTACATGTGGGTTTGGTGTGCTCTCTGCATAAACTGTAACGGGAATTTTTTTGGGTTGTTCTGACTTTTCTACAACAATATTTTGATCAGAGTTGATAAAATTTTGAATTTGTTCAGCGAGCTCTTGTTGCACATCTTCCCATTCTATAATATTGTATTTTTGAATCGCAACAAAATTTTGAGCGATATAAACCGTTTTAACAAAAGGTAAATGAAAGAGTTGTTGGGCTAAAACAGAGTCTTTAGCTTCTTCTATATTGTGGAATTCAAAGCTATTATGCTTAACTAAGAAGTCGTTAGCTTCAAATTTTAAGATACTTTCATCAGAAGTTTTAACAGTTTTTATTTGGTTGGACATGATATTTTAAATTTTCTTTGAATTTGATAACACAAAATTAACGAATTATATATATTTACGAACCAAAATTAATTGAATGAAATACATATACACCATATTTATCATTTGTTTAAGTTATTTTAGTTCTTACGCTCAAAATTTCAATATCCAAAATGCTTCGTTTGATATTTGTAGCGGCAACTTTTTTGATACGGGCGGACTGAATGGTGACTATGACAATAATGAGAGTTTTGTATTTACGATTTGCCCTGAGGAGTTTGGATTTTCTGTTTTAGAGTTTTCTGAATTTGATATTGGAGACGATGGAGATACAATGATTATTTATAATTCAGACACCAATGACCCTGCTGCAGAGATAGGAACCTTTACTGGAGGCTTGGCAGATAACCCTGAGCTGCAATATATCACCGCAAATAATGATGTTTTTATTGGATGTTTGACTATTGAATTTATTTCAAATGCTTCTACGGTCAGTACAGGTTGGGCAGCGAGCATATCCTGTCGAGAAGGAGATGTATTTACAATTGAAGATGGAACAACAGATAATACATGTGTAGGTTTATTTACAGATTCTGGTGGCACAAATGGATCTTACGCTGATAATGAAAATTTTATTTATACCATTTGTCCTGATGTCTCTAATTTATTTACCATTTTAGAATTTAAGGAGTTTCAACTTCAAGACGGCTTTGACACCCTGATTGTTTATGATTCTGATACCAATGACCCTGCTGCTGAAATTGGAACGTTTACAGGTAATTTAGCCGATAACCCTGAACTCCAGCTTATTGCAGCATCCGAAAATAACCCAACTCGATGTCTAACCTTTGAATTTATCTCAGATGGTTCAATAACCGACCTGGGTTGGGTAGCTGAAATTAAGTGTCAAGAAAATATGTTTCCTATAAGTAATGGCACTGTCAATACTTGCGAAGGTCTTTTTACCGATACTGGTGGTGCAAATGATGAATATGCCAACAACGAAAACTTTGTTTATACCATTTGCTCTGATGATCCTGATTTTATTTCTGTTTTAGAATTTCAAGAGTTTCAACTTCAAGATGGAGTTGATACAATGATTATCTACGATTCTGATACCAATGACCCTGCTTTTGAAATTGGAACGTTTACGGGTGATTTAGCAAACAACCCACAACTTCAATCCATTATTGCAACAGAAGACAGTCCTTCGGGTTGTTTGACCATTGAATTTATATCAGATGGTAGCGTTACAGATATAGGTTGGAGTGCTTACATTTCTTGTAAAGAGCGTTTTTTGATCAGTGATGGTCCTTTAGTTAATACTTGTAGTGGTAATTTTTTTGACTCAGGAGGAGCAAGTGGAGATTACGATACAGGAGAAAATTTCACATATACCATTTGCCCTGACGGCCCTAACTTACAAACAATTTTAGAGTTCAATGAATTTATCTTAGCTAATGATGGTGTTGACCAAATGACTATATACGATGCTGATAACCCGGATCCTGCTACTATTTTGGGGACTTTTACGGGTACATTGGCTGGAAATCCAGAACTTAATTTAATTGCTGCAACCAATGCCAACCCAAGTGGTTGTTTAACAGTTGTTTTTACCTCCAATACATTTTTTAATGCTCCAGGCTGGGAAGCAGCGATTTCTTGTCGTCCACCTTGTCAAACTATAACGCCAGAAGTTGCTAATATTGAGCCGCTTTGCTCTGAAGGCCCACCAGTAGATTTTATTATAGTAGGCGAAAACGTGACTTTTGAAGCTGATGCAGTCACCTCAAGCGGTGTGACCAATGACTTGACTTATGAGTGGGATTTTGACGGTACAATCCTAAATGGTCAAAATGTGAGTATAACTTTTACAAATCCTGATGAATTTATAGCAACTCTCACTGTCACTGATAGTTTTGGATGTTTTGAGACTTTGGAATTTCCTGTCATTGTAGCCTTCAATACAATTTTTGTAGATGATAATTTTGATCAAGATGAGGATAAATTAACTTTAGATGAATTAGTTGAAGATATACTAGTGAAAGGCGCTTGTTCTGATGTTAATAATATCAACTCCTCAAATAACTCCTCTTTAAATGGCGAACCTTTTGAAAGTTTTGGTTATTTTAACAAGGTCTGTACTAATTTCCCATTTGATGAAGGTATTGTTATGGGTTCAGCAGATATCAATAGAGTTATAGATGGTAATGGTAGTAGCGGTTCAGGAGGTTGGCCTGGAGATACAGACTTAGAAGCTTTGATTCAAGAGCCTGGGAATACCAATAATGCTACAATTATAGAATTTGAGTTTAAGCCTTTTGTTAATCAAATTCAGTTTAATTATATTTTTGCTTCTTATGAATATCCAATTTATGTTTGCGATTATGCGGATACCTTTGCATTTATCTTAAGTGGTCCAGGAATTTCTAATGTCAATGACTATGACCACGATGGTAATCCTAATACAGCCGATGTGACTTTAGATTTAGGCGGGTTAAATATAGCACTAGTCCCTGGTACAACTACCCCAGTAAGCCCAGTAAATGTTCATGATGAAACTTCTTGTACTGGAGGTTTAGGAGAATTTGCTTTTCCAGAATTTTATGACTCAACTAATAGTGAAGCTAATAATCCTGGAGATATTGATATTACTGGAAGAACAAGAGTCTTAACGGCTCAAGCTGATGTGATCCCATGTCAAACCTATAATATAAAACTAGTCATTGCTGATAGGGCAGATACTTTTTATGATTCCTTTGTATTTTTGGAAGGCGGAAGTTTTGAATTAGGTGCGGATGCTGGAGAGGATTTTTTAATTGAAGACAGCACAGCTAAGTGTGAAGGTGATTTCGAAGTATTACAAGTGTTTGATGGTGAAAAACCACCATGTCTTGATCTCCAATGGTCTAAAGATGGTGTTGATATACCTGGTGAAACTGAGGCTACTCTAATTGTAACCGAAACAGGAGAATATTGTGTTACCACTGAATCTAATTCTAGCAATCCTGATGATAATTGTGAAAGTTCAGAAGACTGTGTAATAGTTGAATTTATTCCTTTATTTGATGAAAATGAAGATATTACAGAAAATTTAGATATTATAATTTGTTTACCTTTTAACGAACCAGCATCGTTTAATTTAACACTAAATGATGTTCCTATTCTTGATAATATAAGGAATACGTTTTTTAATGATTTTCCTGATTACCAGACAGAGAATCCAGGTGTAGAACCCTATCAAGTCACCTATTACGAAACCGCTCAAGATGCAATTGATGGTGTAAATCCTATATTAAATCCACAAAATTATTCGCCACCTAGTATTCCTTTTACTGTTCATTATTCTGTAAGTAGTACTATTATATCAGAGTGTTTAGATACGGGCAGTTTTCTATTGGATGTTACAGCATCTAATATTGGAACTTTAGAAGATTTAAGTGAATGTAGTGATATCGCTGGAGTAGATACTGCCACTTTTGACTTAACTCAAAATGATGCTAATGTTCTCAATGGGGAAGATCTCAATAATTTTGAAGTATTATATTATGAGTCTCAGCAAGACGCCATTAATGGAACAAATCCTATTCCTGATCCTGCTGCTTATGAAAACACTTCAAATCCTCAAATCATTTGGGCTAAACAAGATAATCTTGAAAGTGCTGCTTGTTTTGATATCAGTAGCTTTGAAATAGAAGTATTTCAAATCCCCGAAATCACTATTCCTCCCGAAGACTTAACGGAATGCGGTGATTTTACCTTAACTCAAACCTTTGATTTAACCCAAAATGATGAAGCCGCTCTAGGCATATCCAACCCAGCAGATGCTCAGTTGACATACCACAACACTCTAGGCGATGCTGATACAGGCGATAATCCTATTGTCAACCCAACAGCCTATCAACCTTCAAATAATCCAGAAACGATATTTATCAGAGCCGAAAACATCAATAATCCAGATTGTTTTTCAACCGATAGTTTTGAAATAGAAATTTTTAATGTAGAAGCCAATCAAGCTGATGATTTAGAAAGATGTGAAATGACAGGCAATACAGGTCAAAGCACTTTTGATTTGACCTTGCAAAACGCTGATGTTTTTGGACCAAACCAAGACGAAACTACTCACAGTATCAGCTACCACGACACCGAAGCCGATGCTTTAGGAGCAACAAGTCCAATTCCTAACCCTGCAACTTATGTCAATTCTAATAATCCAGAAACCATTTGGGTCAGTGTTCAAAATTTAGACGACCCAACTTGTATAGCTGTCAGCAGTTTTGAAATCATCATCACCGAGCAACCAGAAATCACCCAAACACCAACACTTACACAATGTGGTGATTTTACATTAACCCAAGCATTTGATTTAACAGAAAATGACGTTACCGAACTTGGTATTTTAAATCCTACAGAAACCCAATTGAGTTATTACAACACAGCAGCTGATGCTGATGCAGCGACAAATGTGATTACCACACCAGGCGCTTATGTGCCATCAAACGATACAGAAACTATTTTTGTTAGAGCAGAAAATACAGATGACAGTACTTGTTTTTCAGTAGGAAGCTTTACTATTCAAATATTTGATGTTGAAATCATAACACCGAATGATTTAGAATTATGTGATGATGGCAGCGGTACCGGCACGGCCAGTTTCAACCTCACTGAAAACAATTTTGTGGTATTAGGCTCCAACCAAGACCCATCAACCCATTCGGTGAGTTACCACGAATCCCAACCCGACGCCAACGGCGGCGTAAACCCCATACCAGACCCGACGGCTTACCAGAACACGAGCAACCCACAACCAATCTGGGTCAGAGTCCAAAACATAGCCGATCCGACCTGTTTTGAGCTGGCCAGTTTTGAGCTATCGGTCACAGATTCGGCTCCAGTGGACTTAAACCCACCAAATATTGTAGAATGCGACGATGACAACGACGGCTTTTTCAACAACTTTGATTTAAGCAGTCAAGACGATGTAATAAGTTTAGCCAACCCTGATGTTCAAGTCAGTTATCATTTAACCCAATCAGATGCCGAAAATAACGTTGGAGCCTTGAGTTCGCCTTATTCTAATGTGGTAGAAAGTGTTCAAACAATCTATTTTAGAACCGAAGACATCAACAACAGTTGTAGCTTGGTCAGCAGTTTTGAGTTGCAAGTAGTCGATAGCCCAATACTGACACCAATAGAAGATCCTCTATCGGTATGCGATGACAATACAGACGGCTTTTTATTTTTCGATTTAACCCAAGTCGAGCCAGAAGTCTTAGGCAGTTTAGCCCCCACAAATTTAGATATCACATACCACTTGAATGAAACTGATGCCGAGACTGATCAAAATGAGATAGCCCAACCGACGAACTATCAAAACACGAGCAGTCCTCAAACGATCTGGATACGAGTCACCGATACGAGCAATGCCCAGAATTGCTTTAATATCGAATCTTTTGATATCGAGGTTTTGCCATTGCCAGCTATTGTAGATGCAGAACCACTAGCGGTATGTGATGATGAGACCGGCGGGAATTTAAGCGATGAGATCGCGACCTTTGACTTAAATGATAAGATCGATGAAATCACCCAAGGGAATAACGAACTCAATGTCGAGTTTTTTGAGACCCCAACAGATTTAGCGAATAACAATCCGATAACACCAATAGACAGCTATGTCAACACGACCAACCCCCAAACGATAGAGGTGAGGGTTACCAGCCAGACGACGGGCTGTGAATCCTTTAGCAGTTTAACTTTAGTGGTGGATCCTATTCCAAGTTTGGCACCAACGCTAGAGCCTTTAGAGGTTTGTGATCCAGACAATGACGGCTTTGCAGAATTTGATTTAGAAGCTGCGATTATAGACATACTCAATAATGAACCCGAGGTGACTATCACCTTTCACCTGACCCAAGCCGATGCCGACTTAGGCGTCAATCCTATTGATACCACACAGCCTTTTGGAACAAACAACCCCAACCAACAAACCCTTTATGTCAGAGCAGAAAACACAGGGCCAAACGGCGATGATGGTACAGGTTGTTATGATACACGTCCATTAGATTTAATAGTAATCCCCAGTCCAGAAATACAAAACTTAGAAGACTTGACACGCTGTGATGATGAGACTGCAAATGGCTTTGCGAGTTTTGATTTAACCCAAAACACTCCAGAAGCTCTCGGCAATCAAGACCCGACAAACATACAAATCACCTATCACGAGACCCAACAAGACGCCGAGGATGGCATCAATGCCATAGCCGTACCGAGTAATTACACCAATATCACCAACCCACAGATTATATATGTGCGTATAGAAAATACGGCAACCGGCTGTGTTGACTTATTTGACTTTACAGATGATACCAATAATAGTTTTACACTAACGGTAGAGCCATTACCAGCCATTACCGCACCAAGTGTGTTAGAAGTTTGTGATGATGATGCTAATCAAAATCCATTTCCACAGATCAGTTTTGATTTAACGGTCAAAGAGGCAGAGATAGTCGGACAAACGGTAGTTCCAGCCAACTTACAATTCACCTATTATGAAAGTCAAGCCGATTTAGACAATGACAACCCGATAACTGATCCGACGGACTATACCAACACGAGTCAACCGCAAAGTATTTTCATCAAAGTCGTTGATACAGCTACAGAAAATCAATGCTTTGATACGGTAATTATGACCATCAGCGTGTTGCCATTGCCAAGTCCAAGTGAGACCGACCCCGATGCTCTGAGATTAGAAGCCTGCGATGATAACAATGATGGTGTAGCCGCAGAACCATTTGATTTAACCCAAAGCGGGAACCTGATAGCTGGATCAGAAAATGTCAGTATCAGTTATTATCTCAACGAAAGTGGTGCAGAAAATGAAGATGCAGCAGACCTAATCACCACACCCGATGCTTACGTGAATGATCCCAGTTTAAACGAAACCGATGCCAATGGCAATCCGACCAATACACAAATCATTTATGCGAGGGTGGACAATGCCGTTGCGGGTAACTTCTGTTTTGTGATTGTTCCCTTTGAGATTGTGGTGCATCGTGCTCCAGTGCTCAATCCAAATGGCAATCCTTTTGCTTACACTTTGTGTGAGGACGACGATACCAATCC
>NZ_JBRJHB010000033.1:0-12927 GCF_053628795.1 Psychroflexus sp. MBR-150 | reverse complement strand
TCTCAAATAGATTGTCTATCTCAAGCTTGATTTTGATATTTCCAAAACTTCGGAATCAGGCTTTACTCCAAAAATCACTTAATTTGATGGCTTTAGGTGTAAACTATTGATACTAAAAATAGAACTGGCACTAAATTAACGTGAGTTTGATTTATTGAAAGTTGTAAATCAGATGATTACATCTTTTTGTAAGCAAATTTTGTCATTTCGAACGAAGAATGAGGAGAAATTTCATCCACCTGAGATGTCTCGTCGCTCATGCTTCAATCTATCGACAAGACAAATGATTAAGTATCTGTATTTTATATGAATATATTTTATTGGAATTTATATCAAACTGGCACTAAATTATATAGACTCTAATTGGGCTTTGATGTCTTTAACAATGCCTTGGCCTTTGTCTTTGTTATACCATTTTTGCAAGTTTTCTTTAAGCTCATCTGTGAGTTGACCGTGTTTGTCTTTATAGGCTTTAACCATTTCAGTAGCTTCGGTAGGTCTTGGACCCCAAGTAAATAAGACGTTGTTCTCATCGTCAAGTGCGATAAGTTTAGGAATGGATTTGCCACCGTTGGTTAAGAATTCTTGCATTAGCTCATCATTGTCGTCTCTTAGCACAACTTTAAGATCAATATGAGGTGAAGCTTCAGCAATAGCATTGATAATAGGTAAAGCATGTGCAGCATCGCCACACCAACTTTCAGCAAGGACTAAAAAGGTGATAGGTTTTGATTGATTTTTAAAAAAAACCATGTCGTTTTCAGAGAGTTTAAAGGATTTATCCCAACGTTTTATGCGTTTTATCGACAATTTGGAATAATTGAGCATATCTTCATTTTGGGTATGTCCAGTAGATTGACCTTTGTTGATTAAGTTGCTGACTAAAGTTTTAAAGCCTTCATAAGACAGGCTGTTTTTTAGAGCGTTTTGAATTGTGGTTTTCAAATCTGTGATGGTGTTCATATATAAAATGTTTTAAAGTTTATGTTTATGTTCGAAATAATACAAAACTACTTACTCAAATTTGATAGATAAATGATATCGGTCATCAAAAATAGTGATAAACACCGATTATGGGATAGAGTATAAGCAGTCAATATTTTTGAATGCTTGATGTTTAAGAAATGTTTTGTGAGGGAATTAGGTCGGTCAAATCAGTTTTCGATACGATTTTTAGTGGTTTAAAAACACTGCCAATGGCGTCATGGTTTGATTTAAAATTCGTGATACTGTTATGTTTAAGTTCGAGCGAAGTCGATAAATACACACATCTCGACTTTGCTGGATGCTCATTTTAAAACGTTAATTAATATTAAACTCTAATTATTCAATAGGCAATAAAAAACCCGCATCATTAGACACGGGTTAATTTAGAATAAATTTGAAATAGTGATTGCTATTTTTCACTTGCAAAAATGGTTTCGTTTTTATAAGTCGTGACATTAGCAATGTCGTTGTTATTATAATCTACTTCTACCAATTTGTCTTTTTGCCAAAAGAACCATTTACCGGTTTTGTTTCCTTTATGATAATAGGCGACTGCATTTTTTTTGCCGTCTCTATCATAGGCAATCCACTGACCGTGAAGTTTACCATTTTTATAAGTGCCTTCTTGTTGAATCACTCCGTTGTCATAGTAAAAGATACCTTTTACTAAATCGCCTTTTTTGAAATATTCTACATTGCTTTCTTGTGCAAATAACATTCCACCAAAAAGGCAGGCTACAATAATCATCATTGTTCTCATCGTCTTGTCATTTAATGTTATGGGACAAAGATACAATATATTTACGTATAATTTACTATTACGTAACATTAATTTTACATTAAAACTGTAAAACACTGATATATATCATATTACGAATGTGAATTAATTAACATTAAAGTTAACATTATGGTGGTTTTTAGTCGGTAGTCGGTAGCGGGTAGTTTTTTGACTTTCTTTAAAAAGCGTTGTGTTAATTGGATAAAAACTGATTTAACAACTATAAAGTTGCAGGTGTTAATTTTTTTAACTTATTTTATGGAATAAAAATTTATTCTAAAATTTAGAATAAGAAAAAAGTGATTATACACGAGGTATAACCACTTTAAATGTTTTCACAACGGAATAATCCTTATTGTGAATTGCTTCAGAATTGTAATCCAAATATAGTAAAAATAAATGAAAAGAAAAGAATTTTTAAAATTGGCAAGTGTAGCGAGTGGCTCTTTTATGATTAATGGTTTAGAAAACAAGGATTTACTGTATAAACTAAATGAAATTATAATTTATGATAATTATATTAGAGGATCAAAACATTACATAGAAGCTATCAGAAAATCAAACTTGAATAAAAACAGTGAAATAAATCTACGACGCGAATCAGACAATATCCACGATAGATTTGCCATAGCTATATGCTGTAATGAACATAAAATAGGATATATACCTGCTTTTGAAAATATAGTTATAGCCAATATGATAGATAATGGTGTTCAACTTAAGGCTCATATCAGCAAATTAAACATGGAGGAATTAGAGCGATATAATGAAGCATTTTTGGCTGTAAAAATTACAACAAAACTCTTGGTAAAACAAGATCATATTTTTAAAACAGATTTGACACAACGCAGTGCTGATGAAGCTATGGATATATATAGAAGTTAAATTTAATAATAAATACAGTTATGAAAAAGATTTTAGGATTGGATTTGGGGACAAACTCTATTGGATGGGCGCTGGTTGAAATTGACCACGACAAAGGAATTGTAAAAATTATGGGATTAGGTTCTCGAATTTTACCAATGGACGCAGGTGAAATCAAAGACTTTGAGAGTAGTGGAAAAATAAAAAGTACCGCAGCTCAACGAACTGAAAAAAGAGGTCCGAGACGTTTGAATGAACGCTATTTATTAAGGAGAGATAGATTACATTTGATTCTTGATTTGCTTGATGCACTGCCTAAACATTATAAAATTGAAATTAATTTCAAGACCAAAAAAGGTGAAAAATGTGGACAATTTAAAAAGAATACAGAACCTAAATTAGCCTACTTACCTAAACCAAAAGGGAAAAAAGCAGAATTTCTATTTATGGATTCTTACAATGAAATGATTGATGACATTGGATGTAAAGGAGTGAAAAACAAAAAGGGCAATCGCATACCTTTTGATTGGACTTTGTATTATTTACGCCAAAAAGCCCTTTCTGAAGAAATTAGTTTGGAGGAATTGGCTTGGGTGTTGTTGAGTTATAATCAAAAACGAGGTTATGAAAAAACAGAAGTTGAAGATATATCAACAAAAGAAAATGAAATAATTGAAGAATTAGATTTACGAGTCAATGAAGTAATTTCTAAAGTTGATGCAAAAGGTAAACAGTATTATGAAATTTATTTAGATGGTAATGACAAATTTGTTTACAATGAATATTCGGATATTCAAATGACGTTTAAAGATGACTTAAAGGAACTAATTAAAACCTCAAAAGTTGATAGACAAGGAAATATTGATGATAAGAAAACGGAGTTTACTGTTGTTGATATATATCCTTTGGAAATTAAGAATGTTCATTATGAAAAAGTTGATGGGAAACATAAATATACTTTGAAATATCACAATGGCTGGGAAGAAATTAAACCTCATAAGAAGAATTATACTTTCAAATATAAAAATGCACTTAACAAGTCCTACGACTATATTGTAGAAACAGTTTATGATAATAATGGAGAGCTTAAAACTCAGCAAGGAAAAGAGAGAAAACTAAGAGAACCGGATTTAAGTGATAATTCAAGTGATTGGACTTTACTGAAAAAGAAAACAGAAAAGGAAGCATTGGCTTTTAATTTTGAAAAAGGCTACATAAATGAAGATACTAAAGAACCGAAGAAATATATTAGTACAAGAATCTACGGTATTCTAAAACAAGATGCCAAAACTGGCAATCGTACAAAAATTATTGGAGGAATGTTTCAGGTGGTGGACAGAGACTTTTATCGAGAGGAACTCAACCAAATTATTGCTACCCAAAGGAAATTCCATAAAAATTTAGAAGACAAAAAAGTCTTTGAACAATGCGTGAACACTCTGTATCCGAAAAATAAAAATCATCAAGAAGCTTTGCTAAAGAACAAAAACGCTATTCAACATTTGTTGGTAGAAGATATTTTACTATACCAAAGACCTTTAAAAAGCAAGAAGTCAGAAATTGCCAACTGTAAATATGAGATACGCTATTGGAAAAAGATTGAAGATAAAAACGGCATTCCTATTGAAGAAGTTGACATAGAAACAGGAGAATTAAAAGTGAAAACAGAGCCTATTTATAGGAAAGTGATTTCTGCTTCCCATCCCTATTTTCAGGAATTCAGAATTTGGGACAAACTGCACAATTTACGACTTATTCAGCTTGAAAAGGAAATAGATGGAAAGAAATTGACTAACCAGGACGTTACGAAAGAGTACTTCAAAAGTGAAAAAGACTACCAAGATATTTTTGAGTATTTAAACAATCGTAAATCTTTAAGTCAAGATCAATTTCTTGCTTATTGTAAAAAGAAGTATAAAATTGATTACAAGAAAAAAGATAGCAATTATACTTGGAATTTTCCCGAAGATGAAGAACTAAAAGGTAACGAAACCCGAGTAAGTTTTGCCACTCGTTTTAATAGAAGAGGGTTTAAAGAATATAATGATTTTCTTACACTGGAAAAAGAAAAGGAACTTTGGCATTACCTGTATTCCGTTAATTATAAAGAGAGAAAAGAAAATAATAGCAAAAGCATTAAAACGTTTTTTGATCGCTTTTTAGAAGATAGTGGAATTACAGATGATATCAAAGAAAAAATTATTGAAGATTTTACCAACTACCCAAAGTTCGCATCAAGGTTTTGTGCTTATTCTGAAAAGGCATTGAAAAAACTATTGCCGTTAATTCGATTGAGTGAACCAAAAGTAACAGATCGATGGTCAACGGAGCAATGGTATTTAATTTGGAAAGAAAAACTTGCTAAACGGAAAGAAGAAATACTCCGAAAGCTAAAAGAAATTGATTTTAATGCAGAAAATATTGACTACAACAAAGTGGTCAATACAAATGTCGATTTACAAAAAGGAGAGATTCCCTTTCCAAAAGGATTGTTCAACACGTTTAAGAGTTTTGAAAAGTTAGAAGACTTTATAAAACTTAATCTGACTCAAGCTTCTTATTTGGTTTACGGTCGTCATTCGGAATTGGCACAAGCCAAATATTGGACATCACCTAATGACATTAGAAAGCAACTACATCAAGAATTAAAACAACATTCTTTAAACAATCCAGTTGCCGAAAAAGTATTGTTGGAAATGATGCAGGTTGTCGCAGATATTTGGGATTATTATGGGGAAAAGGAAGAGGGTTCTGATAGTCCTAAAAAATTGTTTGACCGTATTCATTTGGAAGTAGGTAGGGAATTAAAAAAATCCGCCAAAGAAAAAGAATCTGAATCCAAAAGAATGTCTGGAAATCGTGCTCAAAACAAACGAATCCGCCAGGTGTTGGAAGATTTTTTGTCACAAAATCCATACAATGCCAATCCTAAAAACTCAGACCATTTTGAACGATTAAAAATCATAGAAGAGGGGGCGGAATACATAAAAAACACCGATAAAGAGTTCTTTAATAACAAGTCCTATAACAAAAAAGACATTGAAGACATTCTCAAAAAGACGAACATTACCAAAGCAGATTTTGAGAAATATAAACTTTGGATTGAGCAAGGGTATAAATCGCCCTATACCAATTTAATGATAAAACTTACCGATTTATTTGACGGTAACAAATACAATATTGACCACATTTTTCCGCAAGCTTCTGTTACCAATAATTCGTTAAGCAATAAGGTTGTTTGTGAAAGAGAAGTCAATAAATTAAAGAGCGACCAAACCGGACGGAATTTTATAAACAATCCGAAACAGCGAGAAATTTATTGTGTTGCCCACAGTAGAAAAGTTTCAGTAGTTAATGATGACACCTACGTGGGAATTGTAAAAACACAATTTTCAGGCACAAAAAGATATATACTTCTTTCCAAAGATATTCCGAAAGGATTTACCAGTAGTCAGATGAACAATGCCCGACACATTGCCCGAAAAGCAATGGAGTTATTAAGTCATATTGTGAGAGAGCCAAGAGAAGTAGAGTTCCGATCTAAAAATGTTCTTCCTGTAACTGGAAGAGTAACCACCCTATTAAAACGAGCTTGGAAATTGAATGAAGTATGGACTGAATTAGTTTCACCTAGATATATTCGATTAAATAAATTAACCCAATCCAATTTATTTGGAGAATGGCAGGTTTCTAAAAACGGACAAAAATATTTTGATTGTAATCTTGACGAAAGTATTCGTGAAAAGGATGAATCTTACGACATCAAACGAATTGATCACCGCCATCATGCTTTAGATGCCTTGGTTGTGGCTTTGTGTACAGAAGAACACGTGAATTATATCAATAACATCAATGCCAACGCCAACGCCAAATCAGGAGATTACGGAAAACAAAAGCGCATTGAAAAATACCGTCAAACCTTAAAACGGAAAATCAAGTTCACGAAAAAAGATGACGAACAAGATGAAAACAATTGGTATTATATGTTGCCGGGAGAAATCCGTCAAACAGGAGCCGAAAATTCCCGTAGGGATTCTGTTTTAGAAAAGGCATACTTGTATAAAGAGTTCGATTCGTTTGGACAAGATTATAAAAAAATGGTTTTGACCGCACTGCAAGATACTATTGTAACGTTCAAGCAAAATCTTCGGGTAATCAACAAAACTGTAAACAGATATAACAATACACCTAATAAAAATAAGTTTGAAAAGCAGAATACAGATAATGGACAGCAGCAAAATTGGTCAATCCGAAGAAGTTTGGGAAAGGACACATTTTACGGAAAGAAGAATATAAATGGAGAGGAAAAAATAGTAATACGAAAAGATTTAGACACATCATTTAATCGTGATAAAATCAAAACCATTACTGATATGGGTATTCAGAAAATCCTATTCAACCATTTAAAACAGTATGATACGGTTGAACTGCCGTTTGAAGAAGCGTTTGTCTATTTTGATGCTCTTTTAGAAAGGCAAGAATTTGAGGCAATTATAAATGATGATGAAAATGAATTTCAATCTGTTGAAGACTTAATTGAACATTTAAAAGAGAATAAAAACAAATACGACAAAACTGATTATTCAAAACTTAATGTCTTTGTAGAGAAGGTTGCTGAAAGAGATTTCAGAAATGAAAACGAAATAAAAGAACATTCCGAAATAGCTTTTACCCCGGAGGAAATTGAAGAAATGAATAAATCTGAAAATCTTCAAAAACTCAACGGAGGCAAAAACCACGCTCCGATACGAAAAGTCAGAATTTCGCGAGGTTTTGGAAATCAAAGAGCATTAAACGAAGAGGATAAAGAATCTGTAAAGTCAAAACAATATGTCGTAAACGACGCAGGTTCCAATCTTTATCTCGGCTTTTATGAACGAGTTTATCAAGATGACAATGGGAATGAAGTAAGAGATAGGAAGTTTAAGGATATTGGTTTAATGGAGTTAATTGAGACTTTGAAGCAGGATAAAGCCAAACGATTAAACCCATTACCCGATAAAATTTATGATGATAAATTAAACGAATACAATTGGAAATTTACTCTCTCACCGTTGGACTTAGTTTATGTGCCAACAGATGAAGAGGTTGAAACTCCTGAGAAAGTTGATTTTAATAATTTGCCAAAGGAGCAAACGGAAAGAATTTATAAGTATGTTGATGGCAGTGAAGATATAGCCAACTTTGTTCCTTATGCTGTTTCAAAGCCTATCTGGAGATTTCACGGAAAGAAGAACAAAGAAATTTTTAAAGAATTAACTGAGAGTAATAATATAGATATTTCAGAAAAAGAACTTATTCAAAATGAATTTGGCTTAGGTAGCCAACAAAATAAAAATCAAAATATGCTTGATGGTCAAACTCAAGTAAAGAAAATTTGTTGGAAACTCAAAGTAGACAGATTAGGTAATATTTCAAAAGCGTAAAAATGATAAAACGCACCCTTTTCTTTAGCAATCCCGCCTACCTCAGTACTCAAAATGAACAACTGGTGGTCAATTTTCCTGAAGAGGATAAAAGTGCTAAACATGTTCCCATTGAAGATTTAGGCTATGTGGTTTTAGAGCATCCGCAAATCACATTAACCAATGGACTGATGATGAAATTGGTGCAAAATAAAACTGCTGTGATTACTTGTGATAAGCAACATTTGCCTTGTTCAATTTTACAGCCTTTGGTTGGGCATACTCAACAAACTGAACGCATCAAACATCAGTTGGACGCCAGCATACCTTTAAAAAAGCAGTTATGGCAACAAAGCATTAAAGCTAAAATCATCAACCAAGCCAAGCATCTGAAGTTAAGACAAAAGAATGCCTTAAAGCTTGAACGTTGGGCAACACATGTCAAAAGTGGTGATGCCGAAAATCACGAAGCCATTGCAGCAGCCTACTATTTTCAGCATATTTTTAACCTCAATGAGTTTAGCCGAAATCAAAAAGGTATGCCACCCAATAATTTATTGAATTACGGTTACGCTATATTAAGAGCTGTGGCGGCAAGAGCTATAGTAAGTAGTGGTATGTTACCATCTGTAGGGATTTTTCATCACAATAAATATAATGCCTTTGCTTTAGCTGACGATGTGATGGAAACTTATCGCCCTTTTGTTGACATTTTGGTTTATGATTTAGTAGAAACAGGAGCGTGTTTAGATGAACTCAATAAAGTTATAAAAAGTGAATTGTTAAGAATACCCGCTATGGACGTGATGATAGATGGCAAAAACAGCCCATTGATGGTAGCTATGAGCAGAACCACGCAAAGCTTATACGATTGCTTTGAAGGTTCTAAACGGAAATTGTTGTTACCAGACTTGGTGTGAAAAGACGGTGTCTTAATACGATTCAATAAAGCGAATCACTCAAAAGGGGCTATGTTATACCAATTTGACTTAATAATGCCATTAATAATGTGCTACAGGTATAATGCCGACGTATATTTTAAGGAGTATTTGTGCGACATTTAGAATAAAATTCGGTTAAATATAAAACATTGAAAGAAAACAACTTTTCAAGATTAAATCAATATCGTTGTATGTGGGTGCTTGTATTTTTTGATTTGCCAACCGAAACCAAACGAGAACGCTCAGCTGCAACTCGATTTAGAAAATCATTATTAGATGACGGTTTTGCGATGTTTCAATTTTCTATTTATACAAGATTTTGTGCCAGTCGTGAAAATGCTGCTGTGCATATCAAACGCACTAAAAACAATTTACCTAAAAAAGGAAAAGTCGCCGTGATGCAAATTACGGACAAACAATTTGGAATGATTGAATTGTTTCACGGCAAAAAAGAGATAGAACCCGAGCCACCAGACCAGCAATTGGAGCTATTTTAAAATAAAATTTTAAAAGGATTGTATTGTAAAGTATCGTTAGTTGTCTGTTTTTTTAATTCTAAAATCAGATATAAAAAACAGCATACCAGTTGATTATAACAGGTATGCTGTAAATCATCACGTAAAAATACAAATCTGAAAGCAATTCACAACCTCCACAAATATAGGTATATACCTAATACGGCTGTAAATCATCACGTAAAAATACAAATCTGAAAGCAATTCACAACTTGTTGAATATAATGGCGTAGGAAGACCATGCTGTAAATCATCACGTAAAAATACAAATCTGAAAGCAATTCACAACCGAGCTATGATGTTGTAAGCAGTGATATTTGCTGTAAATCATCACGTAAAAATACAAATCTGAAAGCAATTCACAACTGGGAGGGTAGTTCACTGCTCTTTCATGCTGCTGTAAATCATCACGTAAAAATACAAATCTGAAAGCAATTCACAACAGACATTAGACAAAGGAATAATAAAAATCAGCTGTAAATCATCACGTAAAAATACAAATCTGAAAGCAATTCACAACGGGTTGATATGCTCTAATGCTGATATAGAGCTGTAAATCATCACGTAAAAATACAAATCTGAAAGCAATTCACAACTATTTAGCAACTTCGTTATATTCTTCAATAGCTGTAAATCATCACGTAAAAATACAAATCTGAAAGCAATTCACAACTAGTATTACGTATAGCGTGAGTTATGTTTTGCTGTAAATCATCACGTAAAAATACAAATCTGAAAGCAATTCACAACTAGTGGTATTGACTTCTTTAAGTTTGGCAAGCTGTAAATCATCACGTAAAAATACAAATCTGAAAGCAATTCACAACCTGTATTTGACGACACTACTGGCGAAGTGCGCTGTAAATCATCACGTAAAAATACAAATCTGAAAGCAATTCACAACACACCAATAAAAAGCTACGCACCGAAAAACGCTGTAAATCATCACGTAAAAATACAAATCTGAAAGCAATTCACAACTATTGAATGTTTACAAGATTAGCACTTGATGCTGTAAATCATCACGTAAAAATACAAATCTGAAAGCAATTCACAACGAAGGTCGTTTCAAATCGCCAAAAACATCAGCTGTAAATCATCACGTAAAAATACAAATCTGAAAGCAATTCACAACACCTTATTATTTTTAATTTGAACGTTTTTAGCTGTAAATCATCACGTAAAAATACAAATCTGAAAGCAATTCACAACAGGAGTAAGGCTTATTGTTACTTTTTTTGTGCTGTAAATCATCACGTAAAAATACAAATCTGAAAGCAATTCACAACTTAAGCTCATAAATTCGTCCGTCGGCATCAGCTGTAAATCATCACGTAAAAATACAAATCTGAAAGCAATTCACAACAAGTCAATAGAATATTCGATGCTATACAGGGCTGTAAATCATCACGTAAAAATACAAATCTGAAAGCAATTCACAACGGTTTTGTTTGAGTGAAAACATTTTCATCAGCTGTAAATCATCACGTAAAAATACAAATCTGAAAGCAATTCACAACGCAATACCGTTTTGGTCGGCGTTCATAATTGCTGTAAATCATCACGTAAAAATACAAATCTGAAAGCAATTCACAACAAGAAGCTGTTTTCCTTTTTCAATAGCTTCGCTGTAAATCATCACGTAAAAATACAAATCTGAAAGCAATTCACAACAAGTGGTCTTATTACCCTGCGCATTGTTTGGCTGTAAATCATCACGTAAAAATACAAATCTGAAAGCAATTCACAACTTAAGCTCATAAATTCGTCCGTCGGCATCAGCTGTAAATCATCACGTAAAAATACAAATCTGAAAGCAATTCACAACAGATGCTAAATCTGGAATTAAAAAAGTCGAGCTGTAAATCATCACGTAAAAATACAAATCTGAAAGCAATTCACAACCAAATTTCGTGCGCTCTTTCGTAAATCCAGCTGTAAATCATCACGTAAAAATACAAATCTGAAAGCAATTCACAACGCAGTAACAGCAGACAGTGCAAAGGCTTGAGCTGTAAATCATTACGTAAAAATACAAATCTGAAAGCAATTCACAACTGCTTTAAAGTCGCACCAGACATACAACAAGCTGTAAATCATTACGTAAAAATACAAATCTGAAAGCAATTCACAACTTATTAACAATATTCTATCGTTACCTTCAAGCTGTAAATCATTACGTAAAAATACAAATCTGAAAGCAATTCACAACGAATAAATATATTAACTCCATTAGATAACTGCTGTAAATCATTACGTAAAAATACAAATCTGAAAGCAATTCACAACTATAGAACGTGAGCAAGACGGAAAACTTTTGCTGTAAATCATTACGTAAAAATACAAATCTGAAAGCAATTCACAACATACTCTCTTTTTATATACACACGTTTTTTGCTGTAAATCATCACGTAAAAATACAAATCTGAAAGCAATTCACAACGCAACAGCAGTTAATAAAACACTCATATCTGCTGTAAATCATCACGTAAAAATACAAATCTGAAAGCAATTCACAACAGGCTTTGCATCTAAGCAAGGCAAACCGCGTGCTGTAAATCATCACGTAAAAATACAAATCTGAAAGCAATTCACAACGTAGAGGTGGAAAATATCACAACCCCGGTTGCTGTAAATCATCATGTAAAAATACAAATCTGAAAGCAATTCACAACAGGCAAAGACTTCGGATTTTATACCTATTTGCTGTAAATCATTACGTAAATCCCGAAACTTCGGGACTGAAAGCAATTCACAACTGACTACACTCTGGCATGCATTCTGTCATAGCTGTAAATCATTACGTAAATCCCGAAACTTCGGGACTGAAAGCAATTCACAACATGGGGTTGAAATAGAAAGCCCACCAGCACGCTGTAAATCATTACGTAAATCCCGAAACTTCGGGACTGAAAGCAATTCACAACCATTAAGATGTGATCATGTACACCACGAGAAGCGCAAAGCCATAGTGCTTATAGAAGGTGAGCGCATAGTACAAAAGCTCATCACCTGCAGAAGCTGTTGTAATCGTGAACCCTCACCAGACAGAGAGATGTTAGCCACCCCATTAACCCTTAAAACCTTTACCGATGGCCATTAAAATCAAAAACAACAAAGTCGTCATCACCTTAGAAGACGAAGGAAACGATGCCATAGACGCTTTACGGCTTAAACGCCAAGCAGTTTATGACGCTATTATACAGCACAACCGCCGTGACTATATCCAAAGCGATGAAATGTATTACGGCCTTGTAGAGTTTCTACGAGAAACCGAGCCAGACGAGAAGCAGTATAGGCAGATGCTAAGTCTGCACTAATTTGCTAATAATTAAAACTAAACATTAGTGTCCGATAAAATATTTTAAAGTGGGATTTCCAATACAGGATTTCCCACTTTTTTATATCTTCATCTTTCGCAAAAAAAAAGAGATATG
>NZ_JBRJHB010000032.1:0-13276 GCF_053628795.1 Psychroflexus sp. MBR-150 | reverse complement strand
AGCGATTCGGGATGTGTCGGTGTCGGACAAGGCTACGCCTGTGTAATTGAGAGATGCTGAGCGTAGCGAAGTCCCGAGAGCGAAGCGATTCGGGATGTGTCGGTGTCGGACAAGGCTACGCCTGTGTAATTGAGAGATGCTGAGCGTAGCGAAGTCCCGAGAGCGAAGCGATTCGGGAAAGTTCCAAGAGCATAGCGATGTATAATTTAAAGAAAACGAATTTTAAAACGATCTCGATGTTTAAAAAATATTTATAAATTATATTTATATTTTTTAAATATGATTTATATTTGAATAAATGCAATATTATGGCAACTTATACTTCAACACTACCTGACAAGTTATTGGCAGAATTAGACCAAACCGCCAAACAGCTTAAAATTCCAAAAAATAAGTTGATTGAAAAAGCTATAAGCTTTTATCTTGAACAAATGGATAAAGCAGCTTATAAAGCTTCATTTCAAAGAGCCTCTAAAGATCCAGATATGATAGAAATGGCCGAAGAAGGTCTACAGGATTATGTAGAAATGCTTGAAAAATTTGACAATGAAGATTAGACAATCAGAAATTTGGCAAGTCTATTTTGATCCAGTTGTAGGAAACGAACAAGCTGGTAATAGACCTGCAATAGTCGTTAGTGGGAATACTATGAACAAATATTTTAATGTGTTATTAGTATGTCCATTAACTTCATCTTTAAAAAATTACAAAGGTCATCCTATTATCAAACCATCGCCAGAAAATGGTCTTCAAGCTACTTCAGAAGCTTTGGTTTTTCATATTCGCTCAATTTCTAAAAAGCGGTTTAAGAAAAAAATTGGACAAATAAACCAAACCGAATTAGGCAAAATAAAAAATACTTTAAATAAACTTTTAGACTATTAATTTCATTTAGAATTACAACAACTATGCAAACCACACAAAGTTATATCAAAGGAGAATGGACGCAAGGTCAAGGAGATGGTCAACCCATTTATGATGCAGCAACAGGAGAACATTTTACCAATATCAATATAGAAGGATTTGATATTCCTGAAGTTTTAGCTTACGGGCGAAAACACAATAAAAGTTTGAGTCAAATGACCTTTCAGGAACGTGGATTAATGCTTAAAAAACTCGCTTTTTATCTTCAAAAAAAACGAAGAGATTTATATGAAGTCAGCTATCGCACAGGAGCTACCAAACGCGATTCTTGGTTTGATATTGACGGCGGTATCGGCAACTTATTTGCCAATGCTTCGTTGAGAAAACTTTTTCCCAATTCACCTTTTGATGTGGAAGGCGACCCGATAGATTTGTCTCGTGGCGGTCGATTTATGGCACATCATATTCTTGTGCCAAAAGAAGGTGTGGCAGTGCATATCAATGCGTTTAATTTTCCTGTTTGGGGAATGTTAGAAAAATGTGCGGTCAATTGGATGGCTGGCGTACCAGCCGTGGTTTTGCCAGCACCACAATCAGCCTATTTGACCGAAGCAACTGTAAAACACATCATTGCATCAGGTATTTTGCCCGAAGGTGCACTTCAACTGATTAGTGGCACGGCAAAAAATATTTTAGACAGTGTTCAATCTCAAGATATCGTGACGTTTACTGGCTCAGCTTCTACAGGTAAATTGCTTAAAAATCATCCGCAATTACTCGAAGAGTCCGTGCCGTTTACGATGGAAGCTGATTCGCTTAATGCCAGTATTCTCGGTGAAGATGCCAAATTAGGTACGCCAGAATTTGATTTATTTATCAAAGAAGTTCGCAATGAAATGACTGTGAAGTGTGGTCAAAAATGTACTGCCATTCGCCGTATTATTGTACCTGAAAATTTAATAGATGATGTGCAAAAGGCTTTAAGTCAAGCTTTAGACAAAGTCACGATTGGCGACCCACGTTTAAAAGAAGTTCGGATGGGTTGTTTGGTAGATAAGCAACAACTGGAAAGTGTAAAATCTCAAGTTGAAAAAATCACCAAAACTGCAGAAATGGTTTATGGTGATTTTGAAAGCACCAAACTTATTAATGCTGATTTTGAAAAAGGTGCATTTATCAAACCTATTTTATTAAGAGAAAACGAACCTTTTAAAAACGAAGCTGCTCATACAACAGAAGCTTTTGGTCCTGTAAGTACCTTGATGCCATATAAAACGATTGATGAAGCTGTAGAGCTATCAAAAAAAGGTAAAGGCTCTTTGGTGAGCTCAATTTTTACCAACGATGATAAAATTGCTACAGCTTATACCATTCAAGCGGCATCTCACCACGGTCGAATTTTAGCGATTAACAGAGAATCAGCCAAACAAAGTACGGGTCACGGCTCGCCATTGCCAAATTTGGTTCACGGTGGACCAGGTCGTGCTGGTGGTGGAGAAGAAATGGGCGGTAAACGCGGGATTAAGCATTTTATGCAACGTTGTGCCATTCAAGGCAGTCCAACAACATTAACCGAAATCACAGGTATTTATCAACCTAAATCGGCTTATAAGGCGTCAAAAAAACATCCTTTTGCTTACCATTGGGAAGACATTCAGCCTGGTATGTCGCTTGAAACGCATAAACGCACTTTAACCGATTCGGACATCATTAATTTTGGAAATTTA
Organism: Psychroflexus sp. MBR-150; assembly: GCF_053628795.1. Classification (NCBI taxonomy): domain Bacteria; kingdom Pseudomonadati; phylum Bacteroidota; class Flavobacteriia; order Flavobacteriales; family Flavobacteriaceae; genus Psychroflexus; species Psychroflexus sp. MBR-150. Next base: position 10,685 of record NZ_JBRJHB010000032.1, on the reverse strand, counting down.
ACTTGGGATCACTTTTATGCTCACACTGATATCACTTCACTTGAAGGTAGTATTTTTGAAAAACGCACAGCTCACGGCTATTTCATCATATCAGCTGCTGCAGGATTGTTTGTTTATCCCAACAAAGGACCCGTTGCCGCCAATTACGGACTCGATGATATTAGGTTTTTAAGACCTTTGTACCATAATGATACCATTTATGTGCGATTAACTTGTAAACAAAAAGTTGATCGAGAGCCAAAAGGTAAGGAGTTGCCTAGCGGAATCATTAAGTGGTATGTTGAAGTTTTTGATGCGATGGAAGACGATCCCGAAGACAAATTAGTTGCCGTGGCGACGATACTCACTATGGTTCAAAAAAAGCAAACCACTTTTCCTGAAATAAGTCGGAATTATTTAGAAGAAAAATTAAAACTACTCAAGCCTGACACCAAACCCAAATGGGGAATGATGACGGCTCAACATATGATTGAGCATTTAGAATACGGTTTAAAAATAGCCAAAGGCGATATTCAAGATTTTGAAATAGCTACTCCAGAAGATCATCTTGATAAAGTTCAGGAAACTTTGTATAATTATGAAAAAATGCCAAAAAATTATAAGATGCCATTGATGAATGAAGGAAAGTTAGAAGACTTGCAACACGGTGATTTAACAACGGCAAAAGAAGCCTTATTAAAAGCTTATGACAAATTTCATCTTTATTTTAAGGAAAACCCAGATGCTATTACTAAAAATGCGGTATTTGGAGAACTCAACTATTTTGAATGGAAACTCTTAAACCGTAAACATTTTCATCATCACTTTGAGCAGTTTGGATTGGTCTAAATATATCTATTTAACAGTTACAGAGTCATTTTTGTTTTCAAATTGAGCTTTGTACAAGTTGTTATAATATCCGTTAGCATTTTTTAAAAGTGTGTGATGTGTTCCCGTTTCAACAATATGCCCTTCGTGCATGACAATGATTTTGTCTGCATTTTTCACAGTTGCCAATCGATGAGCAATGATGATTGATGTGCGATTTTGTGTGATTTTATCGGTTGCGTTTTGAATCAGTTGCTCGCTGTAACTATCAATAGAAGATGTAGCTTCATCCAAAATTAGAATACTGGGTTTACAGACGTAAGCTCTTAAAAATGCAATCAGTTGACGTTGACCAGAAGACAGCATCGCACCGCGTTCTCTTACATTGTAGTTGTAGCCACCAGGAAGACTCATGATAAAATCATGAACACCAATAGATTTTGCGGCATTTATCACATCTTCTTTTGTTATTTTTTCGTCGTGCAAAGTGATATTATAAAAAATACTCTCTGCAAATAGAAAGACATCTTGCAAAACAACGGCAATTTCTTTTCGCAAAGCAGAAAGCTCGTAATCTTTAATGTTTTTATTGTCGATCAAAATTTGTCCATCTTCGATATCGTAAAATCGTGTCAGCAAATTGATTACGGTGCTTTTGCCAGCACCTGTAGCACCAACAATTGCAATAGTTTCACCAGGTTGAACCACAAATGAAATGCCTTTAAGCACATCTTCATCTTTAATATATTTAAAGCGAACGTTTTTAAATTCAATATGGCCATTGAGTTTTTGTGGAATTATTTTTCCGTGATTAGGAATATAGGCTTGAGTATCTAGTATATTAAAGACTCTATTGGAAGCTACCATGCCCATTTGAAGTGAATTGAATTTATCAGCAATCTGTCTAAGCGGTGCAAATAACATTCTAACATATTCTATAAAAGCCACAATTATCCCTAAACTCAATGTATCAGATTCTACGATGCGTAAACCACCATACCAAACTAACAAACCTATAGTAACAGAGATTGACATCTCAGCAATGGGAAAAAAGATAGAATTGTAAAGTACTGTTTTGTTCCATGCTTTTTTGTGTTTTTCGTTAATGTCTTTAAATTTTTCATATTCTTTTTGTTCACGATTAAAAATATGAACGATTTTCATTCCTGTTAAGCGTTCTTGAACAAATGAGTTGAGATTAGAAATCTGGGTTCTCACTTCTTCAAAAGCGACTTTCATTTTCCTTTGAAAAATCCTAGTAGCTAGAAACACAAACGGTAAAACGGTTAGCACTATTAGTGTAAGATGCCAACTTTTATAAAACATAAAGAGGAGAACAGCAAGCATTTTGAGCAAATCGCTCAAAATCATGAATAAGCCTTGACTAAAAATACTTGCTATTGTTTCTATATCGCTTACAGCTCTTGTTACCAAACGTCCTACGGATGAGGTGTCAAAATATTGCTTTTTAAAATTGATCATGTGATTAAAAAGCTTAACTCTGATATCTCTGATAACCTCCTGTCCAAGCCAATTTGCAAAATAGATAAAAGAGAGTTGAAAAATCACTTCTCCTAACAGGACAACTATCATCCAAATGACCATTTCAACTAACAGATCTTGGTTTTTTTCAGGTAGTGCATTGTCAATAATAAGCCCGAGTAGATGCGGTCTTAACATCCCTAATGCGGCAAGTGCAAGTGCAGAAAATAACACAAAATAAAAAGTGCTTCTGTAAGGTTTTGTAAAACCTAAAACACGCTTAAATAATTTGATATCAAATGCTTTACCTGTCTTGTTTTGAGCCATAAATAGAGTTTAGTGGATAAGGATAAACTATTTCTGTAAGGTATAAACCTTTTGCGGGTACAGATTTGCCTGCATTTCTTCTATCTTCTGATTTTATGATATTTATAAAGTCTTCAAAAGTGTTTTTCCCCAAGCCAACATCAACAAGGGTTCCAGATATTGCTCTGACCATATTTCGCAAAAATCGATTTGCTGTAAGTTCAATAGTTATAACATCACCATCTACTAAAATGTTAGTAGAGATGATGTTACAATTAAAATTTTTTACAGCGGTTTTCACTTTACTAAAACTTTTAAAATTATGAAAACTGGTCAGTTGTTGAACGCATTTATGCATAAGTTTAACATCTAACGAATTTTTGATGTAATATGCAGAATCTTTTTCAAATGGATTTTTTTGAGTTGAAATACGATATTGATAAGTTCTCGAAACGGCGTCAAATCTGGCATGTTGATGTAAACTGACTTCAAATATATCTTGAACAGCAATATCATGAGGTAAGATAGTGTTCAATTTGTAAATAAGATTGGGATAAGTATTTTTTAAATCTGAAGTTGTATCAAAATGTGCTATAAATTTTTTGGCATGCACGCCTGTGTCTGTTCTACCAGCTCCCATAACTTCAATATTTTCTTGTAAAGCGGTTGATATAGCTTGGTCTAAACTGGCTTGAATGCTTGGTTTTTCTGGTTGTTTTTGCCAACCTTTATAAGCTTTACCCCAAAATGAGCATTGTATAAAATAGCGTTTCATATCATGGTTATTTATAAAAAAACCCTAAGTCTAAATAACAAATTCTATAATGATTTTTAAATGATAAAAATAATTAATCATCATATAGCAAAACCCATTCGTTATGGAAAAAGTAATCCCATTCGGCTTTTGCCATATCTTGTTTAGGGTCTATTAGTGTTTTGTAGGGTTTGCCATTAACGCTCACTTTAGAGCTGACATAAATTTCGATGTCTTCACCTTTTGCTTCATATTCTTCTTTTAAACGTTGAGAAAACTGCCATATACCATCAGGTTTAGCTAACATACGTTGTTGTTTTTCTGTGAGATAGTCGTTTTTTTTGACGTAAAAACTTTTGCCTGAGTTTTTATTGACAATTTTTATAAGGGTTGATGAATTTTTGGTCCTCAACATCATTCGCCAACTCATACGGTGACCTTCTTCTGTCCATAGCACATCGCCTTTTATAAACCAATGTCTTAATGGCAGACAAAACTGAACAACAAACCATAGACCGATAAAGCCAGTTAAAGCCTTATGATATTTAGGTAAACTGATTTCAGCTTGATTATAAAAAGGTTTTGATTTTAAAAATTTTCTATGGATAAAATCTTTTGGATAAAAAAACAAGGTGAACGCCAATGACATATAAGGAAAGATGCCTATTTGAAAAATAAAACTGTTAAACAAATGAAAGAAAATGCTGATAAAAAACGCCACATTTCTTGTTTTTTTCCACAGTAATGCTGGTACGATGAGCAAATCAAACAAGATTCCGAAGTAAGCGATAACATAATGAACCCAAGTTTGCTGCAGGAAATCACCAACCAATAAAAAATGTGATTTGCCTTGCATAAGTTGTTTTGGGACGGTGGCATCCAACCAATCAGGATATATTTTGGCAACCGATGCATAAGTGTAAACTATCCACAATTGAGCAATGATGAAAATGATCACCCAGTTGGGCATATGATGGCTTTTTAATTTTGGATTTAATTTAACGTCAACAGATTTATACCGATGTGCAGGAACTATACACATAAAAATCAGTATTAAAATAAGAAGATAGTAATGATTGTTGTATGAACTTTTTTGCATTAAATATACAGCAATCCACATCAGTGTATAAATAATGATGTTTAACCTGTATTTAAAGCCAATCATGACAAAAAAACCAGCCAAACCCATGACGATGTAATAGACATACATCCAATGGCCAGGTAGAGGTTGTAAAAAATCAAAGCCGATAAAATTAAAGGTGAATTCAGGTTTGATGAGTGTTTGCTTGATCCAACCCGTAAAAATGGCTCCCCAAGCTTCGGCAGTGATGAGAAAACCGAAGATGATTCTAAACACAATTAATGGTGAATTATCTATTTGTTTGAATAGAATAGCTTTCATTGAAGGGTTTTGATATAATTTATTGAAAAGGCTTTATCTTTTTGCATTGCAGCTTTTAGAGCAGCCAATGAGTCAAATTTTCTTTCATCTCTGATGCGTTTTAGCAATTGTATTTCAAGAGTTTTACCGTATAAATTCCCTTCAAAATCAAAAAAATAGGTTTCTACAGACTTCCTGTTGTCTTTAGCAATCGTAGGATTGTGACCAATATTCATCATACCAAAATACGGTTTAGAGTCTATTTCAGCACAGACCACATAAACACCTTCTTTAGGAATAATTTTGTAGTTTTCTTCTATATATAGATTAGCTGTTGGATAACCTAAAGATTTACCAAGTTGCCTGCCTTTGACCACTTTTCCTGTCAACACAAAAGGTTTTGATAAATATGTATTGGCTAAATCTATTTGACCTTCTGTGATGGCTTTTCTTATTTTTGTTGAACTTACGGCAACATCATCAATATCTTGCTTTGAAATTTCTTCAACTTCAAAATGATAAGTTTTTGCAAAAGCTTTTAAATCTTCAATATTAGCTGTGCGATTTCGTCCAAACCTGTGGTCGTAACCTACAATGACAACAGCTGCGTTTAGATGGTCAACCAAATATTGTTTGATGTAGTCTTCAGCTTTGAGTCTTGAAAATTCTATGGTAAAAGGTTCAATGACTAAATAGTTTAATCCTGTATCAGATAAAAAACGAATCCGTTCGTCTATGGTGTTGATGAGTTTCAAATCTTGATTTTGTTGTAAAACCATTCTGGGATGCGGAAAAAAAGTCAATAACACAGAGTCTAAATCTTTGGTTTTAGCAACCTGATTTAATCGATTAATGATTTTGCGATGCCCCAAATGCACACCGTCAAATGTGCCGATGGTTACCACCGTTTGACGTTGAGGTTTAAAAGCAGATGCAGATTTAAAAGTTTTCACATTAAGTTATTTTCCATTAAAATCATTCATAGTGTTGTGTATGCCAGCTAATCCAAAGCTAATAATGGCTTTTGAGGCTTTCTCTAAACGTTCATCTAAAGATTTTTTTTCATCACTATTCCAAGTGCCTAAAACATAATCAATTTGTTGACCTTTAGAAAACTGGCTACCAATACCAAATCTAAATCTCGGGTATTGGTTAGTGTTTAGTGTATCTTGAATGTGTTTTAAACCGTTATGCCCACCGTGGCTACCTTTGGCTTTAATTCTTAATGTGCCAAAATTTAGATTGATATCATCTGTAACGATGAGGAGATTTTCTATTTCAATATTTTCTTGTTGTAACCAATAATTTACTGCTTTTCCGCTGAGGTTCATATAAGTGTTAGGTTTGACTAAAACAAAAGTTCTTCCTTTGACTTTTAGTGTGCAAATATCTGCAAGTTTTTCTGTTTCAAAAGTTAGTTCATTTTCTTTTGCCAGAGTGTCAAGGATTTCAAAACCAATATTGTGTCGTGTATTTTGGTATTTCAAACCTGGGTTTCCCAAGCCAACAATCAAAAATTTCTTCATTAGGTTTTTTAAAAAAATGATATTCAAATTTAGGGTAAAAAAAACAATAGCTCAAAAAACACGGGGTTAATTTCTATTTGGTCTGGCATAAAAAAAGCTGCCTCAATTAAGATTAAGACAGCTTTAAAAGTATTGAATAGCGTTGGTTTATTCTTCTTTTTTCTCTTCAGAATCTTCACTTGCTTCTGCACTTTCTTCTCCTTCAACAGCTTCGCTTTCTTCGTCTTCGTCAGCACTTTCAAGTAATTCAATATTACGAGATGTTCTCACTTGACAAATCACGGTGTTGTCTGGGTGAAGAATTTTATAGTCATCACTTTTAACAGCCGTGGTGTAAAGTTTTTGGCCAATTTTAAGTGGTGTAACATCTGCAATGATATAGTCAGGCAAGTCTTTAGCCAAACCTCTTACAGACATTCTACGTAAGTTAAATCTCAATACGCCACCATTTTTAACCCCTTTTGGAATACCTTCAGCGTGAACTGGAATTTCCATAGTGATTTCTTGGTCATCTTCAAATTTATAGAAGTCCATGTGCAAGATTTCATCTGTTACTGGATGAAATTGGATATCTTGCAAAACGGCGTTGATTTTTTTACCATCGTCAAGCACCAAATCTACGGTGTGAACATCTGGTGTGTAAACCAAATCTTTGAAGGCAATGCTTGGTGCTGAAAAGTGCATGACATCATTCCCTCCGTATAATACGCAAGGAACCTCTCCAGCATTACGTAAGGCTTTTGTTGCTTTTTTGCCTACGCTTTCTCTTTTAGATCCTTTGATCGTAATTGATTTCATAGTTGTTTAATTGAATTTATTTACATTAAAAATTTTGAACTTATTGATTTGTTGTGATGCACAGCTTTCATAACATCAGCAAATAAAGCTGCTGAGCTCACCACTTTTATTTTTGAACTCTGTTGTCTAAGTGGAATACTATCTGTAACAATGAGTTCTTCTAATTTTGAATTTTCTAGTTTTTCGTAAGCATTGCCAGACAAAACAGGGTGCGTACAAACAGCTCTTACCGTTTTTGCACCACGCTCAATCATTAGATTGGCAGCGTGAGTTAATGTTCCAGCAGTGTCCACAAGGTCATCGACTAAAACGACATTTTTTCCAGTCACATCACCAATCAGCTCCATATGCGAAATCACATTGGCTTTTGCTCTTTGTTTATAGCAAATCACAACATCAGATTGTAAAAACTTAGAATAGGCATAAGCTCGTTTTGAACCGCCCATATCTGGTGAAGCTACTGTGAGGTTGTCGAGATTGAGATTTTTTAAATATGGAAGAAAAATAGTAGAAGCATATAGATGATCGACGGGTTTTTCAAAAAATCCTTGAATTTGGTCGGCATGCAAATCCATTGTGATAATACGTGTAGCACCAGCGGTTTCAAGCATTTTAGCTACCATTTTAGCTGCAATAGGCACACGTGGTTTGTCTTTTCTGTCTTGTCTCGCCCAACCAAAGTAAGGCATTACAGCCGTGATATGTCTGGCTGATGAACGCTTAGCGGCATCTAACATCAAAAGCATTTCCATCAAATTATCACTGCTTGGGTGAGTAGATCCAATAATAAAAACGCGAGTTCCTCTTACCGATTCTTCGAAAGAAGGTTGAAATTCGCCATCACTAAAATTGAGACGATTAACTTTACCTAAGGGAATACCATAAGATTCTGCAATAGCTTGGGCTAAAGTTTCACTTTGTGAACATGGAAAAATTTTAGCAACTTTTTCTATTTCAGACATCTTTAAAAATACTTTCTTTTTATGGTTTGCAAAAGTAAAAAATAAATTTGAGCTATTGGAGGTATAGTCACTTTAAATTCTGAAGTCACAAAATGGCGAAAATACATGATTCAATAGGGTTTAAAATATTGATTTTTTTATTGGATTAATCAACTGTTCGATAAAATTAACCATTCATCGACACCAAAAACTCTTCGTTGCTTTTGGTTTGTTTGACGCGTTCGTTAATAAACTCCATAGCTTCTATTGGGTTCATATCGCTCAGGTATTTTCTCAACACCCACATTTTTTGTAAGGTATTTTCATCGAGTAAAATATCATCGCGACGTGTGCTTGAAGCATTAAGATCAATAGCTGGAAATATTCTGCGGTTTGCAATTTTGCGATCTAACTGCAATTCCATATTACCTGTGCCTTTAAATTCTTCAAAAATCACTTCATCCATTTTTGAGCCTGTATCAATAAGTGCAGTGGCAATAATAGATAATGAGCCTCCGTTTTCTATGTTTCTTGCTGCACCAAAAAAGCGTTTAGGTTTGTGCAATGCATTGGCATCTACACCACCACTTAACACTTTGCCACTGGCAGGTTGAACCGTATTGTAAGCTCTAGCCAAACGCGTGATAGAATCTAAAAGAATAACTACATCATGGCCACATTCTACCAATCTTTTGGCTTTTTCAATAACAATATTGGCAACTCTAACATGCTCATGTGCTTCTTTATCAAATGTTGAAGCTACAACTTCGCCTCTTACATTTCTTTGCATATCGGTAACTTCCTCAGGGCGTTCGTCGATAAGCAATACAATTTGATACACCTCGGGATGATTGGCCGCAATGGCATTTGCTATATCTTTAAGCAACATGGTTTTACCCGTTTTAGGTTGAGAGACAATCATGCCTCTTTGACCTTTTCCAATGGGCGAAAACATATCAATAATCCGAGTTGAAATTGTAGAATCTCTATCTGCTATATTTAGTTTTTCCTGTGGAAATAAAGGCGTTAAATGTTCAAAAGACACACGATCTCTGACCACTTTAGGGTCAATACCGTTTATCTTTTTTATTTTAATCAAAGGAAAATACTTTTCACCTTCTTTTGGCGGTCTGATTTCACCAAGAACGGTATCACCTGTTTTTAGACCAAAAAGTTTAATTTGAGATTGAGACAGATAAATATCATCAGGTGATGACAAATAATTGTAATCTGATGATCTCAAGAATCCATATCCATCTTGCATTATATCCAAAACTCCTTCAGACTCAATTAAGGCATCAAACTCATAATTAGGATGTCTGTATTTATTTTTGTTTTGAGAGTTATCATTTGGATGAGACGATTTTGACGATGGCTGATCCGTATTTTGCGTTTGGTCTTTAGATGGAGTTTTAGGCTGGTTTTGTTTGCTATTACTCCGATTAGACTCTTTTGATGTTGGTTTTTGAGACTCTTGCTGATTTTGACTTGGGCTTGAAGACGACCTTTTATGACCTTTATTTTGATTATCAGAAGGAGTGTTTTGTTTGCTTTTTGGTGACTGTTCAGGCTTTGATTCCTTCTGCTGGTTGGTGGGTTTTGATCTGGAATTATTATTCCGCCTTGCATTTGAACTACTCGATTGAGTTGTTTTAGACTTTTGATTAGGCAAATGTTTTTGACTGTCTTTCAGCCTGTTACCATTATCAGATTTGGTTTCAGATGTCGAACCGTTTTTTTGATTTTCCAAATAAGCTTTTACATCTTGTGGATTTGTGGCTTGATAGTCTAATATCTTGTAAACCAAATCCAGTTTTTTGAGTCCTCTAAATTTAGGAATAGATAATTCTTTAGAGATTTGTTGTAATTCAGTCAGTTTTTTTGACTTTAAATCTATGATTTCAAACATGTATATAAAATAGGTTTGTTGTTAGCAATTGTAAAATTGTTCAATTTAATTCAGGAAGAAAATTTTTGTTGAAAATAAAATGATAAGTTGTGTATGAGATACATACAACTTTGCAGTGCAATTATACAACTTTATTTTGTTTTCTCTATAATTTTTTAAAAATAATCCATTATTTTTGCGATAAAATTAATTCAAATATGATTCAACGCATTCAAAGTGTGTATTTGTTTTTAGTTATTTTAAGCAATACAATCGCTACTTTTGTTTTTGGCGTTCAGTTAGATAAAGTAGCTAGTTTTATAAAAGACTTCAATTTTGAATACGTTTCCTATTTTGTTTTAGTTATTGTATTGTCGCTATGGGGTTTGTTAACTTTCAAAAAACGAAAGTTACAACTCAAAATAGGACGATTCAATTTGTTTTTGAACTTTGTCGCCTTAGGCTTTTTGATATATTGGTTGCTAATTTTACCTGGAGAAATTAATTTTTCTGAGAAAGGTATTGGTCTTATTATTCCCGTCATTTCTATCGTTTTTATTTTTTTGGCTCAAAAAGCCATCAAAAGGGATGATGAGCTCGTAAAATCTGCTGACCGATTCAGATAGTCTTTGCCTTAGTATATTAGTGCACCCTGACGATTCTGTCAGGGTTTTTTTTACACTGGGATTGATATCAGAGGAATGATACAACCCTGACGATGCTGTCAGGGTTTTTTTATAAGAAAGATTTATATGTCATAATTTCAATCAACTCATAATTACTTTATCTCAAATTAAATTTC
>NZ_JBRJHB010000031.1:0-16263 GCF_053628795.1 Psychroflexus sp. MBR-150 | reverse complement strand
GTGCTTAACCGAAGTTCTGAGATTATTTGCTAACTTTGTTGAATGGCTGAAAAGTGGTGGCATTTTTGCACAGAACTACATATAGCCCAAACGTTAGCAATAATCCCTCATAGACTCATAGAAACTTTAGTCCCTCGGCTAACGTAAAATTGAGTAGGTTTAGGATTTAAAATTGAAATGTTGAATAAAATATAAATAACTGATTTACAGTGATATAATTTTACGTTAGTCAGAATTTAAAACAACCGTCCTAACTTATCATTTAGCGGAATAGACAAGTCTATAAACTTAAATTTCAAATTATGCGAGTCCGACAAAGGTTCAATCATTTTTGTTAATGATTTTCTGTCTTTAGTAACAAATGCGTCAATATTTCTATTGTGAATTTGAGAAAACAATTTAATATCGTTTATCACTACTTTTCTATCACCAAAATCACCGAATTTTCCGAGACTTCTCAAAGTTGCTAAAAATTGACCTGCAAATTTAGCGTCTGCATAATCAAATTCTAATAAGCGGAATGAATTCAAAGAGAGTAAATTATCTGGATTGTCACCAACTGCATACTCACTAACAACAATTGTAGAAAGATAAATTTCAATTCCATTTTCTAAAAAATATTCAAAATAATCTACTGTATTTTGATGAAAATCCGCATCTGACTTCAATAGCCTAATACAAAAGGAACTATCTAAAAGAACACTATTTATCCCTTTCATATTCCTTCAGCTTTAATATCATCTAACCAAGAATCTACGTTTGTAATTTTACTTAAATTAACAGACGCTTTTTCAATTACTTTATTTAAAAGAGATTTATTAAATACAGGCTTATACTGGATAAATTCGATTAATTCCAAATCTGTTAAGGAATCATCTTCAAAACTTTTTTTCCCACGAACTTTAATCCCATATGGCTTATATGTTTTTTTCTCACCATCCATTATTTGCTCTTTAGTAGCAGAGATTGTAAGATTTCCATACTTTTTCGTACTTATATGAAGATTCGGGTTTTTCCCACCTTCTTGATATATCTCACCATATAAATAAAATTCACTTTCATAAAAAGTTGGTGCAATCATCTCAAAATTAGTAGTATAATCAATAACTAAAGAAGATTCTTTAGACATTGAATTATTAAACTCAATCACATAACCTTCTTTTACTGCTATCTTTTGAAACTTGTCAATAATCGATTGACGTTTATAATCTAAAAAATCAAGATTATTTCTGTTCTTTATCTCGCTTGTTAAACCATTAAATAAAATAACTGCCGTAATTGGCAAAAAGAATTTATGTTTAGCAGAACCTTCTTCAATATCATATGAAATATGCGGTCGATTTTGTTTTTCCTTTCTGTTAGGATATAAGAAAGACTCTACATCTGATATAAAATCTTTAACCTCATTTATATCAATGTCTTTAGGACTTAAAGTGTTGTCCTTATTTGTAACTCTTAATTCTATGTATCCTTGTTCTTCCACGTGTCTAAAATACAAAATTACGGAATATAAAAAACTACAGCCAACAATGGGTATAAAAAATAGCTACTTAATTGCTGAATCCAATGTTTTGATTATATTTAAAAAGTTAATTATTAACCGAAAAGTCTCGCATATTTGCACGCTACTTTTCATACCCGAGACCGTTAAAAAATACTCTTTTCTGAAACAATAGCTACAACAAACTTAACCCTGTGGTAAAACTGTTTATGTCAATAATTATTAAGTTTGAAACTCAAAGCATAAAACATGGCAGACCTACCACTAAAGCACAGAGATATAGATTGGCTAAGCTTTAACCAAAGATTTCTACAAGAAGCCGAAGACCAAAATAATCCACTTTATGAACGCTTAAAATTTTTAGCAATTTTTTCATCAAATTTAGACGAGTTTTTTAAAGTTAGAGTTTCTCTATTACGTCAAATTAAAAGACTTGATAAATCTCAAAGAAAAAAATCAGCACTGAAACCAAACAAAACTCTCAAAACCATTCAAAAAATTATAAAACAACAACAAATTCAGTTTGAGCATATTTTTTTTAAACATATCATTCCGCAGTTAAAAATCAATCGCATAGAGCTAATCACTGACAGCGATTCTATCCATCAGATTTATGATCAAATCGCCCATTATTTTAAAACTCATATCGCTGATCTTATAACTCCTAAAATCATTAAAAGCAGTGACAAGAAAAGCGTTTTTTTAAAAAATGAAGAACTGTATTTATTTGTAGATTTTGGAGAAGAAGATTGTTTTGGTTTAGTTGATATTCCTTCAAAATTATCGCGTTTTGTAAACATTGAAAGCCAAGACAACAACTTTAAAATCCTTGTTATAGATGATATCATAAAACAACATTGCAAATATTTATTTAAACACAAAACCTTTGTAAGGGCTTATCAAATCAAACTATCTCGTGATACAGAGTTGTTTGTTGAAGATGAGTTTGAAGGTGAACTTAAAGAAAAAATTTTAGAGTCTTTTTCTAAAACAGATATCAACCAAGCTACAAGAATACTTTATGATTTCAACATCCCACAACAGCAACTCAAATTTTTAAAACACTACTTTAAACTTACAAAAGTAGATTTGATGCCTGGTGGAAGATATCTCAACTTCAAAGATTTTTTTGATTTTTCAGATCCAACTCAAAACAAAAATCTGCACAACAAAGATTTAAAACCGATTCCACATAAAATATTAAGTTCTAACAAAGATTTTTTTACAGCCATTAAGGCTCAAGATCAACTGGTTCATTATCCTTATATGTCTTTTGATATTTTAGAAAATTTTGTAAAACAAGCAGCTGAAGATGAGCATGTCAAAGAGATCAAAATCACTCTTTATCGTATTGGCAAAACCTCAAAACTCACCTCTTCTCTATTGAAGGCTCTTAGCAAAGGCAAAAAACTTACTGTTTTTATCGAAACCAAAGCAAGATTTGATAAGCAAAACAATTTTGAATGGGGCAAACAACTTAAAGACTATGGTGCTCAGGTGATATACAGTTCTCCTAAAATCAATATACATTCCAAAATCCTTATTGTCAGCAGGCAAGAATTAGACAAAGTTAAACAATACGCCTATATTGGAACGGGAGATTTTAATGCTAAAACTTCTAAAATCTACTGCGATCACGGTCTTTTTACTGCCGATGAAAAAATTACTCAAGAGCTTATTCGCGTTTTTCAAGTTATTGAGGGCGAGCTGATTATACCTCGGGTAAAAAAGCTAATGGTTTCTCCATTCAATACCCGTAAACGCTTTGATAAACTGATTTTAAAAGAAATAGATCAAGCTAAACTGAGTAAACCTGCTAAAATTACCGCCAAAATGAATAGTCTTGAAGATGAAAACATTATTAAACTATTGTACAAAGCTTCAAAAAACGGCGTAAAAGTAAGGCTTGTTGTTAGAAGCCTTTGTTGTTTGATTCCTGATTTAGAAAATATTAGTGAAAACATTACAGTCACTAGTATTATTGACCAATTTATAGAACACGGACGAATATACAATTTTTATAGTGGTGGAAAAGATAAAATTTTTATAGGAAGTGCAGACTTGATGACACGCAACATAGACAGAGGTATTGAAGTGCTAACTCCTATATACAATGACAATCTAAAACAAGAACTCAAAGATATTTTAGAGTTGCAATGCCAAGACAATATTAAAGCCCGAATAATTGATAAAGATGCTCAGAATAAGTATGTTGTTAGACATGATGATATGCCTGTAATACGCTCACAAATGGCTATCTATCAATATTTAAAACAAAAACATGACTCTAATTGAAGTAAAATCCATTTGGAGCTAATCCCACATTTGTTTCAAATATAAAATTGCCTTCAACATCATAAATTTCAACAAAACCATCTGACACAAAATCCTTAGCATCACTGATATATATAAATCCATCATTAACTTCAAATCCATACATTGTGCCAAATTCTGAAGAAGAATTATACGACAAAAGGGGTTCGTTATTTAAAGTGCTTGATGATAGCTGAGTTTTATAAACCGAATTTTCATATGTATAATAGATATTATCGTTGAAAATTCTTAAATTCTTGGCACCATATAGCTCATTATCTAATGTTTTGGTGCTTGATATGTCTAATGTGTTTAAGTCTATTTGATCTATACCAGACTCATGTAACGCATACAGAAAATTGCCATAAACAACTATATTTTGCAACCCAATATTGGTTTCAATTTGTGAGGTTACACTATTATTATTAGGATTTATAACCGAAATCTTGTTTCCAAAACCATAAGCTGCATTTTGAACATAAATCAATTGCCCATCGGTTTTTATAAATTCAACTGTTTCTCCAATATTGATAATATTTTCAACTTCTAATGCATTGATGTCTATAATAGCCACAAAATCATCATCACTTGCATTAAAAGAGGCTTGATTAGTAACATAGGCTTTGCCATCCTTAACCAAACCATACCGTGGCACATCTAAGCCCGTAGTGATTTCACCAAGCTTTTCAAAACTAAACCGATCGACTACAGTTATTAAATTAGAGCCATTTGAAATGATATAAGCCCTGTTGTTGTCATCAAAAAATATACTCTGAGCAAACTGACCTAAAGTTTCATCAGGATTAATGCTCGAAAAAATGTTTTGCTCAATCCTCGAAAAATCATTTGAAATATAGGTAACATCTCCTTCTCCGCCTTCATTTAAAACAAAAACACCTTCGTCAAATTCAACAGATGGTTCAGGAATATTAGAAACATCGTCGTCTGAAGAACAGGATAAAAATATTAGGCTTGTCAAAAAAATAAAAATGGTTGTCTTAGTTTTCATAGTTTTAAAATTTAGAATTGTGTGTTTAAACTGATATGTATTGATCGACCAGGCATTGGTCTGTTATTTACTGTTTCGTAGGCTAAATCAAATATATTTTGAAGCCTAAGACTTAGTTCAGAATGTAAAAACTCTGGAATTTGGCGTGAAACTTGAAAATCAAACAAGTTATAGGCTGAAACTTTTTTATTTGGATTATTGTCAGACTGTGTAAATACCGAACCAGTATATCGCCAATAGAGTTGGCTAGACCAAAGGCGATTGACATAAGATAGTTCTGCGTTGGCTTGATGATACGGAACGTAAATCAATTGCTTTCCTGTATCTTGATTTTCTGAAATGGTATAAGCATATTGACCTTTAAATTTTAAAGAAGATAGACTGGTCAATGGCATTTGATACCCAACAGAGGTTTCTACACCATAAGTTTGCACCTGGTCTGTGTTTAGTGGTCTCCAAATATTTTCTGCATCGGGTAGCCATCTTATCATATCGTTGATATCGTTATAAAATCCAGTTGATGAAAAACTTAAACGCTCAAAACTAAAATCTGCACCCAACTCGGTTTGATATGAAGTTTCTGCATCCAAATTTGGATTTCCACCATTGATCCAAAACAGATCATTGAATGTTGGCAATCGGTAGTCTTTTGAAGCATGCCAACGTATGGTCAAATTTGTATTGGGTTGGTATGATGTCCCTAAACTCAATAAAAACGGATTTTTAAAATCATCATTAACGTCTTGTCTTAAAGAGACTTCATAATCAAACTTTTTGTTGATTTGATGTTGAAACAACACCGAAACTCCAGCAATATCTCTATCAGCATCAAAGAGTTGATCACTTTCAGATTGGCTGTTTTGATAATGAAGAACAGAATTAATCTTTATCTTTTTTAGCTCAATCCAAAACTCATATTGAAACCATTGCGTTGTAAGTTTGGAAGACGTTGATGTGTTGCGGTTCAGATTATCGTAATATGTAAAATCTTCTGTCAATAAAGCCAGTTTTAACTTTGATTGATAATTTTTCCAACGACTTTGCCATTCCAACATATTTCTAGTATCATTATTATCAAACTTGGTTTTAGGATCACTATGTGTGATAAGCGAAAAGTGACGTTCGCCAAAGGTATAATTGCCAAAATACTTTAACTGATTGTTATTGCTCAGTTCAAAGTTGACAATTGCATCAAGACTATTGATATTAAACTTACCATTTTCATTTCGTCGGTTTTGCGAAGGGATTTTATAGTCGTTATCAGATTGTTTTCTGGCAAAAGCCAATTTGAATTGAATCTTATCAAATTGATTTTGATAACTATATTTAGTTTCAAATGTGTTAAAACTACCATAGACCGACTGAAAATGATGTTCTTCTTTAAGCTCCTTTGGTAAATCTTGATTAAGATGAATGCTTCCACCTATAGCACCAGTGCCATAAAACACGCTGCCACCACCATATTTTATAGCTATTGATGAAAAATTTGCACTGAGCAAGGTATTAAAATCTGTTTGACCTGTCAATTGTGAATTGATATTTATACCATTCCAAATCACAGCCGTTTGTGAAGCAGTAGTTCCTCTGAATGCGGGCGAAGAAACCATGCCATAACCATTTTGTTTAAAATATATCATACTGTGCTGTTGTAATAAATCTGTCAAGGCAAAGGAAGACTTTTGAATTTCTGAATCTGAAATTTGGGTTTGTTTTTGCCCAATATTAAATACTTTTAAATGTTGATCTGACAAATAAATCGTATCTAAAGTCTGAACATGATGGTGTTGAGCCCATAAAATTGATGAGCCTAAGATTGCAAAAACTAAAACAGATTTACTAAACATAACTTCCAAAAACCTCTATCCCGAAGGTTTTATGAATTGATTTAGGCATCTTGGCAGGTCTCCTGGCTTGCGTCTTTACAAAAAACCTTCCCGTTATAAAACAGTGGTGCGAAGTGATTTGTAAAGCATACTGACAAGGTTGTCAGCACAAAGTTTACAGTTGCGGGAACAGCTATCGATTTTCACGATATTCCCTTTTAATTTACAATTCTAAAACAGAATTTGCAAAACCAAATGCAGGACAAATGTAAGTATTTTTTGTTTGTTTTTTAATGTTTTTCTTCTACATTTTGCCACAATCTATCATCAGGCAATTTGGCTTCAAAACACATTTTCTCTTTTTTTGTTGGATGAATAAGGCATAACTTTTTGGCGTGAAGGTGAATACCGCCGTCTGGATTGCTGCGTTTGGCTCCGTATTTTAAATCGCCTTTGATAGGACTGCCAATATAAGAGAGTTGCGAGCGTATTTGATGATGACGACCCGTTTCTATCTCAATTTCTAAAAGATGATAATGCTCTAAAGACTTCAGAACCTTGTATTTTAGAATGGCTTGTTTTGAGCTTGGAATTTCTTTGGGATAGGCGTATGATTTGTTCTGTTTGGGATTACGCTTTAAATAATGCGTGAGGCGAGCTTGATTTTTATCAGGTTTGTTTTTGACCATTGCCCAATATATCTTTTGGGTTTGGCGTTCGCTAAATTGTTTGTTGAGTCGTGATAAGGCTTTAGAGGTTTTGGCAAATAGCAAAACTCCACTTGTAGGTCGGTCTAATCTGTGGACTACGCCCAAATAGACATTGCCAGCCTTGTTGTATTTGTGTTTGAGATAGGTTTTTACGGTTTCACTAAGTGGCTCGTCGCCTGTTGAATCGCCTTGCACTAAACGCCCAACGGGTTTATTGACAACAATTATATGATTATCTTCAAAAATGATGTCAAGCGACTGTTTTGACAAACTCTGCTTTATTTTATGCTATTCAAAAACGCTTTTAAAGACGCCCAATATTCTTCGCTGTGTATCTGATTAACCCATAAGGCTTTTGAACCGTGATGACCTTTTTGTTTTGGGATGAATTGGGTTTGATTTTGTTGTAGATTATTGTGATTTACTAATTGAGACAATAATTTAGATTCTTCTAAAGATGATGTTACCCAAAATGGTTGTTTGAGTTCTTTAAAAACAATACTTAAATTTTCGCGTTTGTCGCCAAAATAATTACCTGGACTGAAACTTATTACGGCTTTGACTTTCTCGGGATATTTTTTAGCAACAAAAAACACCAAAGCTGATGAATAAGAACTTCCCCATAAAATGACAGGTTGCTTGGTTTTTTGATATAAATAATCTAATGCCGCTTCTATGTCTTGTTGTGCATCAACATAATCTGTTGATATGCCTTGGGCTTTGGCTCTTTCAAAAGTTTGATTGGACTCGCCTGCAAAATCTCCACCTGAGCGTTGATCAATGGCTAAGGCGGTGTAGCCCATTTCACGTAGTCTTGGTGCAATATCGGCATATTCTTGTTTGTTGTATCGTGCCTGATGACATAGCAAAATTGGTTGGGCTTTGGATTGTGCTTGATAGAGACGTGCCGAAATTTCTAATCCATCTTTTGATGGAAAAGTAAGCGTTTCATAGCTTGTGTCAATGTTTAAAGCTTTAGGGTTTGGGGTTTTTTGCAAACTGTTTTGAGATATTGCCATTAGTGTTACAAAAAAAGTTAAAAAAGTTAAATACAGTTTCATATCATTAACCTTTAAGATAATCGTTTATATTTTCTACTCTTTGCCAATATTGTGTTCTGTAAAAAAATGCCCAATAGCCTCTGACATTCAAAACATCTTTATTGTCTTGAACTATCCAAATTTTGCAAGTGTAGGTTTTTCCGTTTTCTGGATCGGTGATTTCACCATCAACACATTCATTACCTTTGGGTTTAAGATCTTCGATAATAACTAAACCTTCAATGGGTTTATCCTTTTTATCGCCTTTACACTTTGTACATAATCTGTCTCGTCTAGATTCATTGAGAATGCGGAGTACTTTGCCTTCAATATTACCGTTTTCTGTTTTATATACTTTTACAATTGATTTTGCTTCACCATCTTCATCAACAGTTTTCCAATAACCTTCAAATTGTTGAGCTACTGATATTTGGCATATTAAAATTGTGGCTAAAATGTATTTTATCATAACTAAATTGTTTTGTCAAATTTAACATTTCTTCTTATAAATCTATCATCTTTTGCTAAGTTTTTTTTAAAAAAAAATCAAACACCAAATTTTGCTTGCTTGTAAGCATGGCTTTTTATAAAGATTTGAGCATCTCCATTTTTTTTGCTCAGATATAAAACTTCTATATATAAATCCATAAAAAAATGATTTGACAAAAAATGTAGAAATCAAGATTGTTTTTTGAGTTTTTGTATGCTGGCATTGAGTTCAAAACCCAGTAAAAATATATTAGAGTTTAGCCAAATATAAATCATCAAAATTAATAATGCACCAATTGAGCCATACAATTTGTTATAATTAGAAAAATTTTCTATATAAAACGAAAACAAATAGGTTGTTATGGTAATCAAGAAAGTCGTGAACAATGCTCCGATTGAGAAAAAACTAGACTCTCGCCCTTCTCTGGTTCCAAAGTAATACAAAATGGCAATTCCTAAATAAAGCATGATCAGCAATGTGGCATATCGACCAATTTCAGCCCATAAAATAGTGTCGCCAACAATGCCGAGATCTGTTAAGTTTTCAATCATATAGGTAAAGTAAATTGTAACCGCTACCGAAATTAAAAGTAAAATCGCAATAATCAAAGCTACGCCAACAGCTACAATATATTGGCGTATAATTGTGCGATTGATTTTGGTATGATAAGAAAACTCAAAACTGGTAAAAATGGCATTGACACCATTTGACATTAAAAAAATAGACAATAAAAAAACAAAAGACAACAAGCCAGCTCTTGGATTGTTGGCAATATCAAGAAAAATTTCATTAAAAAAATTTGCTGCTTGTGTAGGCAATAAATCTTCTATAAAATAAAGGACTTCATCTTGAAAATTATCTATAAACGTAATGAAAGGAATCAGGTTTAAAATAAACAATAAAAACGGAAAAATAGCCATAAAAAAACTAAAAGCAATGGAGCTTGCCCGTGTTGAAAATGTGCCTTTTATGATGCCAAACAAATACAGTTTAATCAAATCATAAAGAGTAAATCCTTCTAATTTTGGCAGTTTAATTTTCTTGCATACTTTCGCAATATCTTTAACAATTGGTGTTTTTGATAGGCTTTTGTCTAAACTGTCTGGCATTTTAAATCGCTTTAAGGCTCATGTCCATATTATGAACCGAATGTGTTAAGGCTCCACTTGATATAAAATCTACACCACAATCAGCATATTGCTTTGCCGTTTCTAAAGTAATGCCACCGCTGGATTCTGTGTAGCACTTCTGCCCTATCATGTCCACAGCTTTTTTGGTGTCTTGATAATTGAAATTGTCGAGCAAAATTCTATATACATTATCTTGTTTTAAAATCAATTCAACTTCTTCTAAGTTTCTTGCTTCAACGATAATCTTTAAATCTAAATGATGTGTTTTTAAGTATTTGTTAGTTTTTTGAATAGCTTGAGCAATGCCACCAGCAAAATCGATATGATTGTCTTTCAGCATAATCATATCATAAAGGGCAAAACGATGATTGACGCCACCGCCGATTTTTACTGCCCATTTTTCAAGGGCACGAATGCCTGGCGTGGTTTTTCGTGTATCTAAAATTTGAGTTTTTGTGTCTTTGAGTTGCTCAACAAATCTATGGGTTTTGGTTGCAATTGCACTCATACGCTGCATTGCGTTTAAAACCAAACGTTCAGATTTTAAGATGGATTGGCTTGAACCTGATACTGTAAATGCCACATCAGCATTATCAACTTTATCTCCATCATTAAGAAGTGTTTTAACTTCTATTTCAGCATCGACATAGTTAAAAACTTGTTTTGCAAAATCGATTCCTGCGATAACGCCATTGTCTTTGATTAGAAGTTGAGCTTTACCTTCAGCATCATTTGGAATACAAGCCAAAGACGAATAATCGCCATCGCCAACATCTTCTCTAACCGCATTTTCTATTATCAAATCAATTTCTTTTTGAAATTGTTTATCACTTATCATACAAAAACTTTTAGATTACAAAGTTAATGGAAATCTATTCAAAAAAATATAATATAAGTTACTAATCAAAGCATATTGATCAGACATTTAAAAATGCAAATTATCTTTTAAATCAATTTAGAATTGAGAGTTTGTTGAAAACATAATTTCTTTTTTTTGTATCAGGTATAATTTGGCATGTGCATTAGAATCTACTATATCCAATTGTTTAAATTGAGAAGGACTGACGTTCTTCAAATCTCTTTTTTTTATAATTAATGCAAATGGTTTTTGCGGTAAACTCTTTTGTTTAAAGGCTTTAATACTAATGTTTTTAATCTTTCCTTCACTATAAAACTGACTAGAATAGCTTTTTTTATTCAAATAATAAATTTTGTAGTCAGATAAGGTCTCATGATTTAAGATGTATTTGTCTGTTTTTGTGTAATATTTCACATCGCTGAACAACAGAAATATTGTTGTAGCAAAAACAATCAAAATTGGAAAAATAAGACTCAACCGAATGGCTAATTTTTTGTGATTGTAAGTTGGCCAATAATAGCTTATCAATAAAGCGATAGGAACTATTGACGGTAAAATATAAGTGTGGATCAAACTGCTTGAAAAGGTAAAGAAAAAAGGCGTCCACAATAACCAAAGCAAAAGAAAGCTTACCCATTTGTTTTGTAGGATTTGTCTTTTAGATTCCCAAAGTTTTACAGCCAAAATCTGTATCCAAGGAAACGCAAACGCAAATAAAAAAAACCATATTATACCCAAGGCTTGTGTTTTGGCAAAACCGTACTTATCACCTTCCCAACCGTCTGAGTCAAAAAAACGCTTAAAATGCTCGCCAATGATAAAATATTCAAGAAAACCTTTTGTTTCTTGCTCTGCTAGATAATACCAAGGAACTGCTATGAGTAGCATCAATAAAAGTCCTGAAATTAATGGCGTATTTTTAAAAAAAATTTTGAATTGCTTGTGATAAATTGTAAAAATAAAAATTGGTGGAATGGTTAATATGAATATGATAGGACCTTTAGCCAAAAGCCCAAAACCTAAAAACACATAAAATAGATAGCTCCAATGGTTAATTTTTTGAGCATTAATCGTTTTCCAAAAACTAAGAAAAACCATTGTTACACACAAAGATAAAAGCAGATCGGTTGACACCACGCCAGCATGCAACAAAAACTCTGGAATGGTTAATAAAACAAAGGCACAGACCAAACGTGCTTTACCGGATTTTACAAACTTAGAAACGATATAAAGTATGAGAATGGAAGCTAATAGATAAGGCAAACGCACAGCAAACTCATTTACGCCAAATACTTCCATACTTAAAGCCGACAGCCATGTTGATAAGGGTGGTTTAGCCCAAAAAGGTACACCGTAATCTATTTGTGGTGTAATGTAATTATTGGTTTCTTGCATGATTCTGGCAATCTCTGCATACCTTGCCTCTGTCTTGTCCATCAGAGGAACTATGGCATTGAGAAATCCTCTTAAAACAACTAAGAATACAATACCAAATTCATATTTATATTTTTTTATTAACGCCATGATATTTTTTATTAATTAAATAAAATTCATACCACATTCTAAAAAAATACATCAGTTTTACTTTAGAATCTCCTACATCTATCCATGATTTTAAAGGAATTTCTCTGGATATGAGTTTTAATTCAGTTTTAGGAAACATTTGCATAATGCGAAAAAATATCTCTACATCAAACAACCACTTTGAGATAAATGGATTTTCAAAAATCTTAAAGGCTAAACCGCTCTTAAAAATTTTACATCCGCACTGGGTATCATAAACAGCAATCCCTAAAATATTCGAAATAGTGGTAGCAACCATACGTCCTGAATAATGCCTAAAAGGAGAACGGATAATCGTATTATCAACTTTTGAAATTCGAGACCCAAAAACAAATTGTATATCATCATCGATGTATTGAGACAATTCACAACATTCTTCTAATGAAACCGACAAATCAGCATCGATATAGGCAATTTTATAAGGATTTAAATTTTGATTTTTAATATATAATACTGCAGATCTGATCGCTTCTGCCTTGCCTTGATTTCTTTCAGAAACAAAAACATGCACTCTATCTTTAAAGACTTCTTGGATTTCTTTTAAAACAGAAACCGTGTAATCTGATGAACCGTCATCAGAAAAAATGAGATTGACATGGGGAATGTGTTTTAAAAATTTTAAATAAGCTTTCTTGTTAATTCTCTGGTATTCATTAAAACAAGGAACAATTATATGCATATTTAATATTTAAAGGTAACCTATTGAATCACAGTAATTTAATTAATTATTAGAAACCAAACCCATTTTAAAGAAACCAAATATAAATCTATATTCTATACCATACATCAAAACAGTATTCAAAGTTGTTTTAAACACTTAATTTATAAACCTGTATATCAATTTTAAGCACTTCATTGGTTGGAATTTTCTTTTGAAACTGTGTTGTTAATAACACGATTTTCATTAAAAAAAGATTGTCTATAATTCTCCTTTTTGTAAATTTTATGCATATTGTAGTATATAAAAATACTTGAGCAAGAATCATAAAAATAACTAACTTTGCAAAAGAATGGATGAAAAAAATCTTTACATAATTGCTAGATGTAACGGTGCTGGAAAAACTACGGCTTCATTTACAATTTTACCAGAAATTATACATTGTAGAGAGTTTATTAATGCTGACGAAATAGCTAAAGGGATATCTCCCTTTCAACCATAAAAAAGTAGCTTTTGAGTCAGGACGAATAATGATTGATAGAATAAATGAGCTCTTGAACGAAAACGAAAGCTTTGCTTTTGAAACAACATTATCCACAAAAAGCCATAAAAACAGAATTTTAAAAGCAAAACATCAGGGCTATACTGTAAGCTTACTTTTTTTTTAGCTTAACAACATAAAGCTTGCAAAAGAACGAGTAAAGATAAGAGTTTTGGAAGGTGGACACAGTATTCCTGATGAAGTAATCGAAAGAAGGTATTTAAAAGGAATTAAAAATCTATATGATATCTATTTAAATATTGTGGACGGAACTCTAATTTTTGATAATTCTTTCGGTAAACACGAACTTATTGCTCAAAAAATAGAGCAAGAAGACATTATAATTTTTGACCACCAAAAGTATAACCAATTAAAGAGTTATTATGACAAAAAGAGATAAACAAATAGAATTGAAAGACAAAATTGTGGTTGGTCTTGAAAAGGTGTATGAGTGCCTGATTGAGTATAAAAAAGAGAAAAATAGCAAGCTTGTAATTATGAAAGGTGATAAAAAGGTGATAAAATAGTAAAAGTTAAACCTTAACAATCATTATTCAAATATTGACCGCAAGAAATTGAAATCATAGAAAATGGATAAATCCATTCACAATCGAATATTTGCAAACCATAGGAAAAGAATACAAGGTTGATTTATGCATTGCTGACAGGAAAAATATTAAATAACGTGAGTTCGATATAAATTCCAATAAAATACAGATATGTAATCATTTGTCATGTCGATAGGGCGAAGCATGAGTGACGAGACATCTCAGTAGGATGAGATTTCTCCTCATTCTTCGTCGAAATGACAAACAAAAATATGTAATCATTTGTCATGTCGATAGAGCGAAGCATGAGCGATGAGACATCTCAGTAGGATGAGATTTCTCCTCATTCTTCGTCGAAATGACAAAATTTGCTAACAAAAAGATCTAATCATATGATTTACAACCTTCAATAAATATAACTCACGTTAAATAAATACAACTTTTAAATTTGGCTTAAAAATATATTTTGTTTTTTTTTAAAAAAATTGGATGATATGTTTTTTTATAATAAATTTGACACGGTATTAATAACAAATAATTAAAATTATAACATATTAAATACCAAAAACTTAAATATATGTCTGTCAGATTAAAAAAACAAATTCATGAAAACTTCAAATCACAACAACAGCAAAAATTCCCTTTGGGTAAGTAAATCCTTAAGTAAAACTTTTTTTATTTTAATAACATTATTGGCTTTTGTCATTAGTTCATGTAGTAGCAGTGACGATGAAAACGATGATAATGGAGGCGGTGATGTACCAGTAGTAGATGATAGTGGTATCTTAGAAAACCTCCGTATTACCAATCTTGATTCTAATACATTCCCATGGAATAGTGCACAATCTCTCACTAACGAATGTAGCCTCATCAGTTTGACTAATGGCAAAACAAAACGTTGGGATATTGAGGGTCAAGGTCTTATCCCTGTAAAAATCAACAACCTTTCATCTGTACCACAAGCTTTAGATCTGATAGAAGAAAACTTGGGAATGCCGTTGTTTGACAGAACAAGCATAGCCAACACGCCAGATGAAGATATTACACAAGGTATCGTTTTTGGTGCTGAAGAAGAAGTCGGTTCATATAGTTACCTGTTTAATAATAGTTCTGGTTGTGGTAATGTTTCGTTTAAAGCCACCACAGAATATCTCAGTCAAGATTTTGAATTAGAGTACGATGTTGATGGAAATATCGTTGGGTATGATTATCCAGTATTGGGGCAAGCTTATGATGTTAATGGCACTGCTGTGGGCAATGTTTTGGACGGCTCGCCTTACATTTTTGATAACAACAATGTAGTTGTCGGCATCTTAGCTCAAGAAAGTCAACTGCTCTACGATATCAATGGAAAAGCCATTTGCACATCACTCTCAGGAAGTCCACTATTTGATGCAAATGAAACCGCTATTGGTACCACTGTAGAAGGTAGCGAGGACGGTTTTTTTAGCCTTGATAGTCAAAAAAATTATGGATATTATGACGCCTCAGGACGCATCAATGGGGTTATTTTAGTACGTCTTGATACCATGCAGTGTGAATTCAGCAGTGATGAAGATGAAATAGAAATGATTGTCAACAAGTTGGGATATGCTTTGGGTATGGGCACCAATTTTGACGGGTTTGGTAGTTTTAATGCATCAGGGAATTTTGATATCAATGCCAACTTTTGGAATGTACTCAATACCTTGTATCACAATCCTATAGGAAGCGATGAAGATTCTGTGGTTATTTATAAGCTTAATTAGGTAGTTTGTCATTCCGTTTGTCATTCCGTTTGTCATTCCGACGATAGTATGTCATTCCGACGGCAGGATGTCATTCCGACGATCGGTTGTCATTCCGACGGCAGGAGGAATCTCTCTTTCACGTATTGGTTTTCATTTCACTGAAAGATTCCTCTACCGAGACTTCGGTATCAGAATGACAAGGGAATGTCATTCCGACGGCAGGATGTCATTCCGACGGCAGGAGGAATCTTTCTCACGTATTGGGGTTCGGTTCACTGAGAGATTCTTCACTTCGCAGGCTCCGTTCAGAATGACAAGATTGGTTTTCATTTCACTGAGAGATTCTTC
>NZ_JBRJHB010000030.1:0-18040 GCF_053628795.1 Psychroflexus sp. MBR-150 | reverse complement strand
CTGACGATGCTGTCAGGGTTTTTTTTGAACTAAAATCGAAGCAACCCTGACGATGCTGTCAGGGTTTTTTTTGAACTAAAATCGAAGCAACCCTGCCGATGCTGTCAGGGTTTTTTTTGAACTAAAATCGAAGCAACCCTGCCGATGCTGTCAGGGTTTTTTTATAAGAAAGATTTATATGTCATAATTTCAATCAACTCATAATTACATTATCTCAAATCAAATTTCACTAAATTGCATAAAAATAAAAAGTTATGAGATTTCACACCCGAAAATGGATAAAACCTGAAGACCTCAACCCCAACGGCACTTTATTTGGTGGTCGATTATTAGAATGGATAGACGAAGAAGCCGCACTTTATGCTATCATTCAACTTGAAAATCACAAAACCGTCACCAAATACATTTCAGAAATTGACTTTGTAAGCTCAGCCAAACAAGGCGAAATTGTAGAAATTGGCATTGAAGTCGTCAAGTTTGGCACGGCTTCACTCACCTTAAAATGCGAAGTTCGCAACAAAATGACACGGCAAACCATCGTCAAAGTCGATAAAATAGTCATGGTCAGTTTAGACGACCACGGCAAAACCAAACCCCACGGCAAAACCAAAATAGAATTTGTAAAAAACCGCCTCAATGACGACTAAACAGTTTGTTTTAATCGTTGATTTCCCAAAATCTTTGTAATTTAACTTGTAGTTCTTAACCACTGACCGCAAAACGACAAATGCCCAAAAGAGCTTCCGTTGGTCGCTTTTTGTGCAAGTCGTTTAAAACGCGTTCATTGGTCATGAAGCTACCGCTACAATACCTGTCGCAATTTTGAGAATGATAAAACATTATCGTAAATAAAATCTCAATTTATAAAAAAACAAGACAATTTTCACATATAATTTTGCTTGTAAAAAACACGTTGTGGTTTAGAAAAATCAAATATATCCTATATCTTTACTTCAAATTTTATGTCATGCTAAAATCAAGTTATACTTTAAGTGTTATGTGCATCATATTTTCATTAGAAATTTTAGCACAAAATTCTGAAATTAAAGACATTAACACACAACTTGAGTATTTAACATCTAATGATTTAAACGGTCGCTTAACTGGCACAGAAGGTTCAGATAAAGCCGCAACATTCATATCAAAATACTTTCAAGAAATTGGCATAAAACCTTATTATGAAACTTACAGAGATACTTTTTACATCACAAAACAAACCGCAGCTTACAATGTCATTGGTCATATCAAAGGCAGAGATCCACTTTTAAAAAATGAACCGCTCATTATAGGTGCACATTTTGATCATATAGGTATCAAAAAGGCTATTGATGGCGACAGCATTGCCAACGGTGCCAACGATAATGCATCTGGAACGGTTGCCGTTATGCAATTGGCCAAAGCTTTAAAAGATACCAAACCCAAACGCCCTATTTTATTTGTGCTTTTTGATGCCGAAGAACAAGGTTTACTCGGCTCTAAATATTTTGCCGAAAAACTAAAAAGCGAAGACATCAAACCCTATGTGATTTTTAATGTTGAAATGATTGGTATTCCTATGAAAGATAAACCTCATCAAGCTTATCTCACAGGTTATGAAAAATCAAACTTTGCTGAAATCTTTAATGCTTATGCTGACAAAGAAATTCTTATCTTTTTACCACAAGCAAAAGACTATAAGCTTTTTAAACGAAGCGACAATTATCCTTTTTACCAAAGTTTTGAAATTCCTGCACATTCGGTTTCTACATTTGATTTTACCAATTACGAATATTATCATCACGTTGACGACGAAACCCAACTACTCAACCCTGAACACATTCAAAACTTAGTCAATTTATGGGTTGAACCTCTTTTAAAAATTGCAAATCATACAGAAAAACTTATTAAACTCAATAATTAATGTCTAAACATATTGTTATCACAGGCACAAGTCGTGGTATTGGATTTGAATTGGTCAAAATTTTATCAAATCAAGGTCATCACATTTATGCCTTATCTAGAAATCAACAACCCGTAGCTGAACTAAATTTACAAAATGTTCACAGTATATCCTGTAATCTTAGCGATGAATTGTCTATTGATAATGCAATAAAAAAAATCAAAACTCAAACGTCTCAACTTGATATATTAATTCATAATGCTGGTCAATTTCTCAATCAGCCTTTTGAAAAAACAAATATTGCTGACGTAAAAGCGGTTTATGAGACCAATGTTTTTGGGGTTTTTAATTTGACTTCAAGGCTTTTAAACGCTTTTTCAAAAATAAATCATACCGTCAATATTTCCAGTATGGGTGGCATTCAAGGCAGTGTAAAATTTCCTGGATTAGCTGCTTACAGCACCAGTAAAGCTGCATTAATTTGCTTGACAGAAATTCTCGCTGAAGAATACAAAGATACTGAAATGGCTTTTAATTGTCTAGCCTTAGGAGCCGTGCAAACCGAAATGTTTGAAGAAGCTTTTCCAGGAATGCAAGCACCGATTAATGCTAAAGAAATGGCAAGTTATATTGCCGATTTTGCTTTAACAGGACAGCGGTTTTACAACGGAAAAACCCTTCAAGTATCTAATTCAACCCCATAAATATGTCATCGGTTTTAAAGACATATTTGCCTGCTAAATCTGTAACTTCGGTTGAAGAATTGCTCAAAGTTTATAAAGTTCATCTCAAGATTGTCAATGAACGTCAATCTAAACACGGCGATTACCGACCAATGCCAGATGGCAGACATCAAATAACCATCAATGCTAATTTGAATCCCTATCGATTTTTAATCACTTTGATTCACGAAATTGCACATTTGTTAGTGTTTATCAACTATGGTCAACACATCAAACCACATGGTATAGAATGGAAATTGACTTTTCAAAAATTAATGTTACCATTGATTAATCCACAAATATTTCCAAAACAATTATTGCCTGTGATTGCCAATCATTTTAAAAATCCTCGAGCCAGTAGCGATACCGATGCAAGGCTGTCTATTGCCTTAAAAGCTTATGACCATCATCCTTCTGACAAAAGTTATATCTTTGAAATTCCTAAAGGCACACAGTTTTGTCTGCCTAACGGTAAAATCTTTATCAAAGAAGAAAAGTTGAGAAAGCGTTATAAATGCAGAGAACTTTCAACGGGCAAACACTATGTATTTCAACCTAATGCACAAGTAGAAGTGTTGAAGTGATAAATTATAAGCCGCAAATGAATACTTAAATTACTAATGCATTTGTCACAAAAAAAGATGTTAATATAAATTTTTGATTTTACTTTAAAATCTATTTAAAACCATGAAATCTAACGAAACTGAAAACAATAAAGACAAAACTCAAGACCAAAACGAAGAAAAAGTAAGAAAGAGCTTTAAAGAATCTTACGGAAGCTTGCGTTCTTACCTCTTACATTTATTAGATATAAGAAGTGAAACCGACCGAGATTCTACTATGGAAGCCATCTTAAAAGATATTCCATTTAGAGGACATAATGCATGGATCTTGATTTTTTCAATCATCGTGGCTTCAGTTGGGCTTAATGTGAGTAGCACCGCTGTGGTGATTGGTGCAATGCTTATCTCGCCTTTAATGGGACCGATTGTCGGTCTTGGATTTTCTGTGGCTATAAATGATTTAGATACACTGAAACGCTCGCTCGTAAATTTAGGCGTTATGGTGGTTTTAAGTATTCTAACTGCTTTTGCGTATTTTTCAGTATCACCATTAACGGAATTGACCCCAGAATTAGCAGCCCGAACTTCACCTACAATTTTAGATGTTTTGGTCGCTATTTTTGGTGGTCTTGCACTGATTATCGCTAAAACCAAAAAAGGAACTATTGCTTCTGTGATTTTTGGTGTTGCCATTGCTACTGCCTTGATGCCGCCACTTTGTACCGCAGGTTATGGATTGGCGGTTTGGGATATGAGCATATTTGGCGGTGCGATGTATTTGTTTACTATCAATACCATTTTTATTGCTTTGTCAACATTTATAGTATCAAAAATTTTACGTTTTCCTCTGGTGCGATATGCTAATTCTTTAAGAAGGAAACGCATTTCGCAATTAGCTACCGTTATCGCTATTGTGGTTATGCTACCAAGTATTTATTTGTTCTACGTTTTGCTAAAACAGTCTTATTTTGAAAAAAGTGCAAAAAGGTTTGTAACCGAAGAATTAATGGTTTACAAAGATGCTTATTTACAAAAAAATGCAACAAATATTGAATATCACGAAGAGGGTAATTCAATAATAGAAGTCTCTTTTTTGGGAAAAGAAATTCCAGCTGAAGTAATCAATTTATGGAACTCAAAA
The DNA here is from genome assembly GCF_053628795.1 of Psychroflexus sp. MBR-150. Classification (NCBI taxonomy): domain Bacteria; kingdom Pseudomonadati; phylum Bacteroidota; class Flavobacteriia; order Flavobacteriales; family Flavobacteriaceae; genus Psychroflexus; species Psychroflexus sp. MBR-150. The sequence goes on along the minus strand of NZ_JBRJHB010000030.1, from coordinate 13,735 downwards.
ATGAAATCTTATGAAAATTTAAAAGACGTCAAACTCAAAATTTTACAAAACAAAAACACTGATAATTTTAATCAATTTCGATATATGAAAGAATTGAAAACCAGAGATTCACTTGAACTTTTGACAAGTCAGAAGCAAATTCAACTTTTATCTCGGCGATTAGATTCTATAAACAAAACAAACCAAAAGCAAAGCATTCCATTTACAGATATTGTCAAAGAAATAAAATTGAATTACGAGAAAGTTAGTGATGTATCATTTGCAGAGATGGTTATTGCCAAAAACAACATTGTTGATACATTGCCTACTTTCAAGTTAACATGGGACGACAAAATGACACTAACAGACAAGACCACCTTTGAAAACAGACTATCGAATTGGTTAGCTTACAAAATAAAAGCGAAAAAGGTAGATGTAGAAATTCAGCCGACAAGTTTGATTACAGAAGAAAATTAATACCCCTTTTGCTGAGCAATTCTTACTTTTCTAAATAAATATGAAGAATAAACAAAATCGGTTACGGCTTTGTTATCGGTTTTATAAATCGAATCTTTGTTGCCTTCCCAAGCGAGATAGCCATTTTCGATATACACAACTTTTTCGCCTATTTCAAACACAGAGTTCATATCATGGGTGTTGATGACTGTCGTGATTTCATATTCGTGTGTGATTTCTTGAATTAAATTATCAATAATTGTGGCTGTTCTTGGGTCTAAACCTGAGTTAGGCTCATCGCAAAACAAAAAGTTTGGTTGGTTAACAACGGCTCTAGCAATAGAAACACGTTTTTTCATACCGCCACTGATTTCAGAAGGAAATTTATCGTTTGCATTAGTGAGATTGACGCGTTTCAACACTTCGTTAACTCGATCTCTCATTTCAGATTTGGAAGTTTTGGCAAACATACGCAAGGGAAACATCACGTTTTCTTCTACAGTCATCGAATCAAATAAAGCACCACCTTGAAACACCATACCGATTTGTTTTCGCAATTGGCGTCGTTCAGATGCTGTGAGCTCTTCATAACTATCAGAATCATAGTAGATATGACCTTTTTCTGGAGTAATTAAACCGAGCATACATTTGAGAAGAACTGTTTTGCCTGCACCTGATTGCCCGATAATAAGATTGGTTTGTCCTTTCTCAAATGTGGTGCTAATGCCTTTTAAAACATCTAAATCACCAAAAGATTTATATAAATTTTCTACTTTAATCATTAGCTTAACAATAATTGAGTGATGAAATAATTGCAAACAATAATGATAACACTTGTCCAAACAAAAGACGAGGTTGCAGCTTTACCTACTTCTAAAGCACCACCAGTCATATAGTAACCATGAAAAGACGGCACTGTGGCAAGAATAAAAGCAAAAATTATTGTTTTAATAAAGGCATAAACTAAGTGAAATGTTACAAAATCATCCTGTAATCCCGTTAAAAATAAATCACTTTCGACAAATCCACCAAATACTCCAGCAACATAAGCACCTAAAATACCCATAAACATAGATATCGATATGACAAACGGATAAAACATCATGGCCACAATTTTGGGAAATACTAAATAATTTAAAGAGTTAATGCCCATAACTTCTAAAGCGTCGATTTGCTCGGTAACTCTCATCGTTCCAATACTTGATGTGATAAATGAACCCACTTTACCTGCCATAATGATAGAGACCAATGTTGGGGAAAACTCTAAAATAATAGATTGCCGAGCCGCAAATCCAATCAAAGATTTTGGAATAAAAGGATTGCTGAGATTTAATGCAGTCTGAATAGTAACGACCGCACCGATAAAAAATGAAATAAAAACCACAATCCCGAGAGACTTTACCGTGAGATCATTCATTTCTTGAATGATTAATTTTCTTAAAACACTTCCTTTGGTAAAGCGTTTAAAAGTATCTCTTATCATTATAAAGTACTGACCCGTACTTGAAATGTAGTTCATACAACAAATTTAAAGGCTAAAAATAGAAAAAAATATTAGCTTGCAATTTAACTTTAGGATAAACTTTAAATTCTCTTTGGTTTGTATTTTTGAATGATATAAAAAATTTCTTATGAAAAAATCATTTTCACTCTTATTCATCATCATTGTTTCTAATTTTATAAATGCCCAAACTTCATCACAAAAACCAAAGTTAATCGTCGGTATTGTGGTTGACCAAATGCGTTATGAATATCTTCACCGCTTTGAAAAACACTATTCAAATCAAGGCTTTAAACGCTTGATGCAAGAAGGGTTTTTTGCTAAAAACACCCACTTTAGTTACATCCCAACTTATACTGGTCCTGGACATGCTTCGATTTATACGGGTACAACACCAGCCAATCACGGTATTATTGCTAATAATTGGTATGATAAATTTGAAAACAAAAGCGTGTATTGTGTGCAAGACAACAACGCAAATTCTATCGGTGTTGAAGGTGAAGCTGGTCAAATGTCGCCACACCGAATGCTAAACACTAGTATTGCCGATCAAAACAGATTGGATACACAATTTAGAGGACAAACATTTGGAGTGTCAATCAAAGATCGCGGTGCCATTTTGCCTGCTGGACACACCGCTAATGCAGTGTATTGGTTTGCTGGTGGCAATGATGGTAAATTTATCAGCAGCGATTTTTATATCGATGAATTACCAAAATGGGTCAAAAAATTTAATAAGAACACTAAACAATACATTAAAACTTGGGAAACCTTATATCCTATTGAAAATTATATAGAAAGCGGAAGCGATTTAAATGATTACGAATTTGGTTTCAAAGGAAAATCTACAGCAACTTTTCCATACGATTTGAAACAATTAAAATCTGAAAATAACAATTTTGATATTTTAAAACCTACACCTTTTGCCAATACAATGTTGACGGATTTTGCAGAGAAACTAATTAAAAATGAAAACTTAGGTCAAGATGATGACACCGATTTTTTGACCATTAGTTATTCAAGTACTGATTATGCTGGGCATAATTTTGGGGTAAATTCTAAAGAAGTTCAAGATATGTATATCCGTTTAGACCAAAATATTGCAGATTTGCTTAACTATTTAGATCAGAATGTTGGCAAAAACAACTATACTTTGTTTTTGACAGCCGATCACGGTGCTGTTCACGTACCCAACTATTTAAAAGAAAAAAACATCCCTGCAGGTTATTTTGATGCTAAAAAATTAAACAAAGCAATGAATGAATTTGTGAATGAAAAATTTGGAAGCTCAAAATTAATTGAAGGTTTTTCTAATCAAAATATCTTTTTTGACTATGAAGAATTAGAAGAACAAAATGTTGAAGTTGATGATTTACAAGAAGCTTTGTATTATTTTTTGTTGCAATACGATAAAATTGACCGAGTTTATACCCGAGAAATGATTGAAAACTCAAGTCATTCAACGGCATTTTCAAGAAATGTAGCCAATGGTTTTCATCCTAAACGCAGTGGTGATGTGATTTATATTTTAGAACCTGCTGTGATTTCATATCCACAAAAAGGCTCTACTCACGGTAGCTATATGAGTTATGATACACAAGTGCCATTGATCTTTTACGGTCAAGGTGTTCTACAAAAACAGTCTTATCAAAGCTATTATATCAAAGACATCGCACCAACTATAGCAGCTTTATTAGGTATAGCTCAGCCTAACGGTACTACGGGTAGTGTGATTAGTGAAGTTTTGAAATAACTTTAGTTTAAAATGCTAAAGTTGTATATTTAGATTTATAATAAATTAAATCTATTCAAAATCAAAATTTTCACATTGATAAAAATTAAAGTATAAAATTATCAATTTACTGTAATTAATCCCATTTTTTTCACTTTTTGTTAAATATAATTCAATTTATGAGACTTTCTGTTTGAGATAATTTAATTGATATGTAATTTTTTTTTATATTTGTGATATTTATTAGACTGATTATTCACATTAAATAAATTTTAAATTATATGGCATTTGACATTGAAATGATTAAGACTGTTTACAGCCAAATGGCTAGTCGTGTTGAAAAGGCAAGAGAAGTAGTAGGAAAACCACTAACACTTTCAGAAAAAATATTATACTCCCATTTGTCTGATGGTGAACCTCAAAAAGGCTTTGTTAGGGGTAAAGATTATGTAGAATTTGCCCCAGATAGAATAGCCTGTCAAGATGCCACAGCACAAATGGCTCTTCTTCAATTTATGCAAGCTGGGAAAGATAGTGTAGCTGTTCCAACAACAGTTCATTGTGATCATCTTATTCAAGCAAAACAAGGAGCAGCCAAGGACTTAAAACGTGCAAACGAAACCAGTAATGAAGTTTTTGATTTTCTTGAATCTGTATCTAATAAATATGGCATAGGTTTTTGGAAACCAGGAGCAGGTATTATTCATCAAGTTGTATTAGAAAATTATGCCTTTCCTGGCGGTATGATGATAGGAACAGACTCACATACTGTCAATGCAGGAGGTTTAGGGATGGTAGCTATTGGTGTAGGTGGTGCTGATGCTGTTGATGTTATGGCTGGAATGCCTTGGGAATTAAAATTTCCAAAACTGATTGGTGTAAAATTAACTGGTAGCCCTCAAGGCTGGACTGCCGCCAAAGATGTTATTTTAAAAGTTGCTCAAATCTTGACCGTTAAAGGTGGCACGGGTTGTATAGTAGAGTATTTTGGAGAAGGAGCTAAAAACTTATCCTGTACAGGAAAAGGGACCATTTGTAATATGGGTGCAGAAATTGGTGCAACCACTTCAACATTTGGATATGATGACTCTATGGAGCGGTTTTTAAGAGCTACAGATAGAAATGAAATTGCAGATGAAGCTAATAAACTAAGGGAATACCTGACAGGCGACCCTGAAGTTTATGAAAACCCTGAAGAATATTTTGACCAAGTTATTGAGATAGATCTAAACACTTTGAGACCTCACTTGAATGGACCTTTTACACCAGATTTAGCAACACCCGTAGGAGAACTTGGCAAAAAAGCCAAAGAAAATGGTTGGCCAATCAAAGTGGATTGGGGCTTAATCGGCTCTTGTACAAATTCTTCATATGAAGACTTAACCCGAGCAGCTTCTATTGCTGAACAAGCTATTAAGAAAAAATTAAAACCAAAATCAGAATTTGGTATTAACCCTGGTTCTGAGCAAATTCGATATACGGCCGAAAGAGATGGATTACTCAAAGTTTTTGAAGACCTTGGAGCAACAATTTTTACTAATGCTTGCGGACCATGCATAGGTCAGTGGGATAGAAGTGATGTTAAAGAAGGAGAAAAAAATACCATTGTTCATTCTTTTAATAGAAACTTCTCCAAACGTGCAGACGGTAACCCAAATACACACGCATTTGTGGGCTCGCCAGAAATGGTAGCAGCTATTGCTATAGCAGGTCGATTAGATTTTGACCCGATGAATGATACTCTTATTAATGAAGATGGTGAAGAAGTTAAGCTTGATATGCCTAAAGGAATTGAGCTTCCTGAAAAAGGGTTTGAAGTAGAAGATAACGGGTATATACCTCCCAAAGATGACGGAAGAAATGTTGAAATTAAAGTTGATAAAAATTCAAACAGAATTCAGCTTTTAGAACCATTTGAGCCTTGGGATGGTGAAAATCTGTTGGGTGCTAAACTTTTGATCAAAGCTTACGGCAAATGTACAACTGACCATATTTCTATGGCTGGACCTTGGTTAAAATACAGAGGTCATCTTGACAATATATCTGACAATTGCTTGATTGGTGCTGTTAATGCATTTAATATGAAAACTAACTTTGTAAAAAGTCAAATCACAGGAAAGTATGATGCTGTACCAAAAACACAAAGACAATACAAAGAAAAAAACATTCCTACAGTGGTTGTAGGTGACCATAATTATGGTGAAGGATCATCTCGTGAACATGCAGCTATGGAGCCTCGCCATCTCGGTGTTAAAGCTGTAATTGTAAAATCCTTTGCCAGAATACACGAAACCAACCTTAAAAAGCAAGGGATGTTAGCTTTAACTTTTGATAATGAAAATGATTATGACCTCATTCAAGAAGATGACACCTTTAACTTTATCGATCTTAAAGATTTTGCAGAAAATAAACCTCTAAGCCTTGAAATTGTTCATAAAGACGATTCTGTAGATAAAATTAAACTTAACCACACCTATAATGAAACTCAAATCAATTGGTTTAGAGAAGGTTCTGCATTAAATTTAATTAAAAAACAAAATAATGCAAATTAAAATATAAATCGGCATAATACAAAGAATATCAAAGTTTTAGGAATATCGAGATCAGGTTTTAGTTTGAAAAATTTCTTGTCATCTACACAATTTTCTATCGAAAATCAATGTTGCTGACTCAAATTTTATTAGTCAAACTTAGCCTAAGTATTTTTTGAATGTTAAATCATAGTTATTCAATTAAATATCAACTTATTATCCCAAAAACTTCAAAATATGTCCTGTAATAAATTCAATTTGTTCTTCATCCAATTCCGTATGCATTGGTAAAGAAATGACCTCTTCACATAACTTGTTGGTTACTTTGAAGTCTTTATCATCATATCGACTATCTCGATAGGCCTTTTGTTTGTGAAGTGGAATAGGATAATAAACACCATGTGGAATATCTTGTGATTTGAGAAATTCAGCCAAAGCATCACGCTTTTCGTTTTTAATTCTAAGCGTGTATTGATGAAACACATGACAAGAGCATGTACCACAAATCCCAAGGTTACTGGTGTCGCAATTTCTATGGGTTTTGGTTGTTGGTGTCACAATATCTTTATGACCTTGTAAAGCTTTAGTATAAGCTCTTGCAGCTTCTTGACGTTTTGAGTTATATTCATCAAGTTTCGGCAATTTAATTTTCAATACAGCAGCTTGAAGTGAATCTAATCTTGAATTTACACCAACCACATCGTGATGATAACGCTCATACATCCCGTGATTGACAATGCCTCGAATGGTATGTGCCAAATCATCATCGTTAGTAAAAATCGCTCCACCATCACCATAGCAACCTAAGTTTTTTGAAGGAAAAAATGAAGTTGCAGACACGTGTCCAATCGTGCCTGTTTTTTGAGATGTTCCGTTTTTAAAATGATATGACGCACCAATACCTTGTGCATTATCTTCTATCACATAAAGTTTATGCTTTTTGGCAATGTCCATAATGGCATCCATATTAGCAGCGTGGCCAAACAAATGAACTGGCACAATGGCTTTTGTTTTGGGCGTAATGGCTTTTTCAATCGCCTCAGGACTGATATTAAAAGTATCTTCTTCTACATCGACTAAAACAGGCGTGAGTTGAAGCAAAGCAATGACTTCAACTGTAGCAGCAAACGTAAAATCGGCAGTGATCACTTCGTCACCGGGTTTTAAATCTAATCCCATCATGGCGATTTGCAAAGCATCGGTACCGTTAGCACATGGAATCACGTTTTTAACATCGAGATATTTTTCGAGGTCAGTTTGAAATTGATGAACATATGGACCATTAATAAAAGCAGCATTTTCCATAATTTCAGCAAAAGCCGTATCGATGTCGTCTTTTATAGCTTCACGCTGACCAACAAGGTCAACCATTTGTATTTTTTTCATAGATGTGTTTTGAATGTCATTGTAACAAAATTAGTAAATATAAATGGTATTCAGGCGAATTCTTTATTTTAGCCTTTTAGTCTCTCAGAATATATAATTATTCTACATTATGAAATGGCTTTACAATCTATCTATAAGTAGCTTCAAATTTCTACTGCCTATTTTAGGTCTGTTTTTCAAACGCCTTAAAACTTTTCGCCAAGAAAGACAACAGACCAAAAAAGAATTAGAAACATTTATAAATCAAAACCAGCATCCAATCATTTGGATTCACGTGGCTTCTCTCGGCGAATACGAGCAAGTTGTGCCTGTCATCAAGGCTTTAAAACCACACTTTAAACCTCATAAATTTCTATTGAGTTTTTTTTCTGACTCAGGCTATCACATCAAAAAAAATAAATCCATAGCTGATTTTGAAACCTATTTGCCTTTAGACACCAAACAGCAATCTCAAGATTTTGTAAATCTCATCAAACCCCAATTCGCCATTTTTGTAAAATACGATATTTGGCCAAATTTTCTAAATCAACTCAAAGCACAACACATCAAAACATTCTTAGTTGCTGCAAGATTTAGACCTCAACAGATTTATTTTAAATTTTATGGGTCATTCTTTAAACAAGCTTTGGGGAGTTTTTATCATATTTTTGTGCAAGATCAAGCCTCAGGTTACTTGCTCAACAGCATCAATTACACTGATTGGACGCAAGCTGGCGACACCAGATATGACAGAGTTTACCAACAATTAAGTCAAGATAACAAGCTTGATTTTATGCAAAATTTTACTCAAAATCAAAACTGTATGGTTTGTGGCAGCACTTGGCCAGAAGACGAAAAAGCACTGTTGCCAACCTTAAACGATAAAACGATTAACCTCAAATTCGTCATCGCACCACATCAAATCAAAGCTGAAAATATTGACCAATTTCAAAAACAACTTCAAAAGCCAAGTATCAAATATTCAGAAATTAAAACCCAAGATTTGTCCCAATACGACATTTTAATTTTAAACACTGTCGGTCTGCTGACCAAAGTTTATGCCTATGCCGATATAGCTTACGTAGGTGGAGCTATGGGCAACACTGGCCTACACAACATTTTAGAACCTGCTGCTTTTGGCGTTCCGATTATCATTGGTTCTAACTATGACAAATTTCCTGAAGCTAAAGCCCTAAAACAAAAAGGCGGTTTGGCTGTAGTCAACAATACTTTAGAGCTTCAAAACATAGTCCGTAAGCTGAATGATGAAGAAGAGTTTAAGGCTAAAATGAGTAAAGCAGCCTATGATTTTGTTCAAGATAAAAAAGGGGCAACAACTTTAACTTACGAAGGGATTTTGAGATATACTGCTTAATTAGAACTTTTAAGAAAGGATGTTTTTAGACCAAAATAATGCGAAATGATAAGATTGCAAACACAATTATTAGACATGTCTAAAAAAATATTTATTTTAGCATAAAATATACTTTAGATGTTAAGCCTTGCAGAAGAAAATTACCTCAAAGCCATTTATCATTTACAAGATGAAAACAGCAAAGCCGTTAGCACAAATGATCTGTCTTCTCTTTTAGAGACCAAAGCTTCATCAGTAACCGATATGCTCAAAAAGTTAGCAGACAAAAACTTAGTTATATATAAAAAATACCAAGGCGTTAAATTAAGTGATCAAGGAGAAACCACAGCTCTAAAAGTGATAAGAAAGCACCGACTTTGGGAAGTCTTTCTCGTGGAAAAACTCAACTTCAATTGGGACGAAGTCCACGACATAGCCGAACAGCTTGAGCACATTCAATCTGAAAAACTCACCGACGAGCTCGACCGCTTTTTAGAACATCCGCAACGCGATCCACACGGCGACCCAATTCCAAATAAAAACGGACAGTTTGCAGTAAATAACAAAACAATATTATCAGATTTAGAAATCGGTGAATCAGGAATTTGTGTAGGTGTGAAAGATTCAACACCAGCATTTTTAAATTACCTTGACAAACAAGATATAGCTCTCGGTAAAACCTTGAATATCAAAGATAAGGAGGGTTTTGACCAATCTATGCTTGTGGCTTATGACGATAAAGTTTTACGATTATCAGAACAAGTAACACAAAATTTATACATCAAACCAAACACATAATTTATGGAAACTATTATTGCATATTTTGAACAATTAGATCCAATTCTTGCAGCACTTTATGCCACTTTATTTACTTGGGGTGCAACAGCCTTAGGAGCGTCGTTGGTATTTCTGTTTAAAAAGATGAATCGTATTGTGTTTGATGGTATGCTAGGTTTCACTGGTGGTGTGATGACGGCTGCCAGCTTTTGGAGTTTGTTAGCACCAGGCATTGAAATGAGCGACGGTCTTGGGTTTATTAAAGTTATCCCAGCTGCAACAGGATTTCTAGGCGGAGCTTTATTCATTTTTGCTTTAGATAAAGTTTTACCACATCTTCACGTCAATTTTAAAGAAAGTCGTAAAGAAGGGATCAAAACGCCTTGGCACAAATCAATATTACTCACTCTGGCTATCACATTACACAATATTCCTGAAGGTTTGGCTATTGGTGTTTTGTTTGGTGGTGTTGCAGCAGGCATTGAAGGTGCAAGTATTGGTGGTGCTGTGGCATTGGCAATAGGAATCGGAATTCAAAATTTTCCAGAAGGATTTGCTGTGGCTATGCCCTTAAGAGGTTTGGGCAAGAGCCGTTGGAAAAGTTTTAACTATGGGCAACTTTCAGCTATTGTTGAGCCTATAGCAGCGGTAATTGGTGCTTGGGCGGTTTTAACATTCGAACCTATTTTGCCTTATGCTTTGTGTTTTGCTGCAGGTGCTATGATTTTTGTCGTGGTTGAAGAAGTGGTACCAGAATCTCAACTCGAGCATAATACAGATATCGCTACCTTAGGTTTTGTTGGTGGCTTTATTGTAATGATGAGTTTGGATGTTGGTTTGGGGTAAATAATTAATCTATAGCGATTGTGGTTTTACACGAGACTTGATAATGCTTTCAAAAATTGCCCACAATATATGTTGTCCTTTTCTTACCAAAATAGCAGAATAAATTGAAAACGAAAACTCGAGAATATTTAGAACCACAACCAAACCGAGATAATAAAAAAAGACATTAGGAATGGGTTTTTCAAAAAAATATTTGGATATTAACCACCATAAAGCGGTGCTATTAAACACAAATAAAATTAATTGAGATAACAAAGACTGAATAGCGTGCCATCTCACAAAAGCAGTTGAGCGTCTATTGGCAACATAATAGAATAATGTAGCCAAAAGTGCAGCAATAGGAATAGGCAAGGCAACGGCAACAACTACAGTAGAAACAACATAAGCATAAGAAGCCTTTTCACATTCTTCAAGAGAAGGGCGATATGAAAATTCAGCTTTATGTATCATAGATTATAAAATGGCTCTGTTGAAATTTTCTAAATTTCGCTCTTTAGTTATGCCCATAATTAAAAACCAATCAACAATAGTCCAAATGCCAAGTCCGCCACAGGTCAATAATTTAGCAACGCCCAATCCAACATCTCCAATCAAAAAGCGGTCGATGCCAATGCCACCAACAATTACTGAAATGACAAGCATCATAGTTGGGTCTTTAAATTGAAGACTTTGAATTTGAAATTTTTTACTTTCATCTAAAGTCATAAGGCGTTCGCGAACATAAGATAACTGATGAGATTCAAAATACTTTGAATTAGTCATTAGAAAACTATCGACTTGTTGTGTGTCCATTTATTTAAATTTTTGACGAATTAACAACTTTTTTATAATTTAAGAAAATTTAATTCTGAATTAAGCTAAATACTACTGAAAATATAATGAATAGCCACAATAAGATTTCTGATAAAAGTTTTTTGCGTAAGCGAAAAATAAAATCTCCTAAATAGATACTCACTGGCATAATAGAAATCATCCACAAACCCGCAAGATTTGAAACTGAAAACCAGCTTGATAAAAAAGCAAGCAAAGCTAAATACAAAAAGCAAGTCGCTAGTTTTTGATGATATAATGCTCGTTTCTGAAGAACTTTAATGGCTTGATATGCAAATAATAAGATAGATAAAAACCAAACAACAATAGAAAATATTTGAGCCGTTGAATTGAATTCTATAACCTGAAAATGCCACTCAGGCCAAAAGAACTCGGCGTACAAAAGCTTATCATGCCAAAGTATATTAAACATTTGCGATAAAATAATAACAGCACTTATAGCAAAAACGGGAACTACAAAATAACGCCAGTGTGGATTGACGAATACTAAAGTTACTATAAGAACCATTAGTAAAACAAACAATAAAGGATGATAAAATAAACTTGCTAAAAACAAAAAAAACACTGCTTCAAAAATAGCTAAGGTTGGTCGTCCTGACTTTATCAAATTTAAAAGACGCAATAAACCTATAAAAAACAGTATAAAACCATAAATGATATAAGAATTAAAAATTTCAGGGATTATAAAACTGGAAAATAAAACAAAAAACAAGCCCCCGAAACTGTGTGCTTTTTGAATTTCAAAATGTTTTAAGGTATAATCAAACAAAATATAGCAACCTATTAGAAGAATATACTTTATGACTATAATGCCAATTGTCGCCCAATTTATAGGAAGCGTGATAACTTGAAAAGCTTCAATAAAAAAAAGAAAACTCAACAAAGCAACTAAAATCACAAAAACAATAGGCTTAGATTGTTTAAAAAAAATGGCAATCATAACAGACAAATGATTATTTTTGCAAGGTAATTATAATTAACAAAAGCCATGAAAGATTTTTTTGAAGGAATAGCTTCTTTGTTTCAAGATTTTTTATTCATCCCATTTGACTTTTTGAGAATAGATATTCAACCTGAGTCATGGTTTGCAGCTAATGTGGTTAATTTTATCTTTTTGCTAATTGGTCTTGTGCTTTTTATCTATTGGATGAAGCAATTGAAAATCTTTAGCAAATCCGAAAACACCGAAGAAGACGAAGAAGTTTTTTTGATATAAGCTTTATCAGAACTATTGTTCTCCCCACTTATTGATATTTGTTTATCAATTATTACCTTTTTCCCAAATTACAAGCTTTGATTATTTCAGAATATTTATAGAAATGTAAATACACTGTAAATCAGAAGTTAGTTTTGAGCTACTAAACCACTACTTTTTCACCTATATCTTTAATTTTCAATTACCTTTGCAAAAAAATGAACGATATGAAATCGGATAAATCGAAAGGAAAAGGAAAGAAGTTTGCTCAGAAACCAAAAAAAGTAGCTAAAGTCGATCAACAAATTAAAGACCCCAAAGCAGGCATGCGACTTAATAAATACATTGCTAATGCTGGGATTTGTTCGCGTCGTGAGGCTGATATTTTTATTGAAGCAGGAAGCGTGAGTGTGAATGGCAAGCCAGTAACTGAAATGGGTTATAAGGTTAAACTTGATGATGAAGTAAAATTTGACGGTAGAACGATAAATCCTCATCCTAAAGAATATTATTTGCTCAATAAACCGCAGGGTTTTTATACCTCGGGAAAAATTGAGCATCAAAATAAAACGGCACTTAACCTATTGCACAAAGTGACCAATGCCAAACTTGAACCTATTGGTCGTCTTGAAAATAGTGCTTGTGGATTAATTCTTTATACCAACGACGGAACCTTAGCCAAAAAATTAGGCAATGCTAAAAAAGGTATTCCTCAAGTTTATGAGCTCCAACTCAATAAAGTATTTACTGCTGAAGATATGGATGCTTTAAAAGCTGGTGTGTTGATTGAAGGCTTTAAAGTTTACGTCGATGAGGTGTCATATGTCAATAATAAGTCACATCACCACATCGGTCTTGAATTGAAAAGTATGCGTTCTAAAGTCGTTCAAAAATTAATGACTAAATTAGGTTATGAAATCATAAAAATGGATCGCACGGTGTTTGGAAATTTGACCAAACTCAATCTGCCACGAGGTCATTTTAGAGCTTTAACCAAAGAGGAAGTGATTCATTTGGGGATGATCTAAAAAAATCTCTCATAAAGTTAAAACTTTTTAATGTTACATTAATACTGTTATATTGTTCAAGCAGAGCCTTTCTATAAATTCAAGGCAAGTAAAGCCGAAATTATACCCATTCACATCAACTATCCCGTCGATTGCTATCG
>NZ_JBRJHB010000029.1:0-20384 GCF_053628795.1 Psychroflexus sp. MBR-150 | reverse complement strand
GTGCTTAACCGAAGTTCTGAGATTATTTGCTAACTTTGTTGAATGGCTGAAAAGTGGTGGCATTTTTGCACAGAACTACATATAGCCCAAACGTTGGCAGCAAGGCTGAAAAGACTAACAGACAATAAAATTCTTTGATTGATATGTCAGAAAGAATAAATATTTATCAGATGTACGTTAAGAACAATTGCAGATTAGGGTTTTATGTAAGAAGAGATTCTTGGCGCTTGGACAGACATGCAAAAGTTGTAGAGATTCAATGGGTTGAAGACGGCAAAATGATTAAAGGAAACCCACCTTACTTTGGTGGGTTTAAGAACCCGCCAGGACATCCAAGAGAAGGGAAAATAATGGGGCCAAGACTTGTTACTCTTCAGGCTGATTGGCTCGATGGTGGCAAGATGGTCACGGATTGTGGTGTCAACTATTCGTGGACTCAAGTGTATCCAAATGAAATATAATGTGATTGATTTCTTGAAACATCTTGATTGGGATTCCTTTTGGCTAAATTTTCTTGTCGGACTAATTTTCTTTATTTTAAGTATTCCCGTAGCAATTAAGATTATACCATATTTTACAATCAGACAACTACGGAATAAAAACAAGAAATATATTCTGAGAAAGACATCATATGTAATCCAAGAGATATGCGAGTATCTTAGTCTGATGCCGTTTAAAGATGATGAACTACATAGACATCAAGTTGCCATTTTTACATCCAAGAAAGATTTAAAGAACCATAGATTTGTAGGACTTCTGAATATTAACGTTTTCAACCCCATCGTTTATCCTAAAGTCCAGTTGGTTGTCGCTGATTATTTTAAAAATTTATCAATTAATGAAGGCTTTGACCTCTTGACAAATGAAAAGAACAGAATTTCAATTTTCAGAGAAAAATTAGAAAGAATAATTGAAGTACATTCATTGCACATAGATGAAAACACAATATCAAATATTAGTGAGTTGTGCCTCGACATAAGATCATTTGAAATTGAATTTGAATTTAACTTCGCAATTGATGATTTGATTGAAAAGGGAGTTACCGAACGGGTTGGTGTATTTGGCGTTATGAACTTGGCAAAACTCTATGAAAAAACATTGATACTTATGAAAAACTTAATTGATAAGAAGCACTTTGAGACTGAGACAAAACTTAAAAAATGAAAGCCCAGCTGCCAACAAAGAACTGAGTCAAAAACCAACTAAAAATTCATTTATTTTTGGCAATATGCTTCTTGGCATTGTTGAACTGGAAATAAATCGACGATAGGAGATTTATTTCCAGTTCAACAAGCTATAATCATTTCATTTTTAATCATTTATTTTTTTAAAACTGACCGATGCTCCGCATCGAAAGGTTTTTTTGACTTAACAATAGCAAAAGCTTGTTTTAAAAGTTTATTTTCCACAGCTAATAGTGCTAACTTCTTACTCTTTCCTTTTTCTACCAATCTGTCGTAGAGTGCTTTACAGGCCGGATTGTATTTACATGCTGAAAAAGCACATAAAAATAATAAATATCTTAGTTTTTTATTTCCTACCTTACTAATTCTACTCTTACCTCTAACACTACTCCCTGAAGTACGCTGCGTTGGTGTTATTCCTGCATAACAGCACAGTTGGGAAGCAGTCTCAAATTTCTCAAAACCACCTGTTATAACTATTAAAAACAAAGCTGTCTTTACCCCCATTCCTGGTATACTTTTTAATAATGTCAATTGTTCCTGCTGATCTAACTTTACTAACTTTAAAAGCTGTTCCTCTAAATGATTTATTTCTTTCTGAAGATTTTTTCTCACTCTGTTTAGCGAGTGATATACAGCTTTTGATGGTCTACCTAAAGCTTCCTCTCCCTGTTGTTTGTTCTTTATTGCTGTCAACTGTTTCTGGTAAATATCTAACAAACTAAAGAGCTGAAGACACTCTGCTTGTGTTTCATCTACATGACTGTAAACAGGAACAGTGTTAACTTGTGCGTACTCACAAATGGCTTTTGCATCTGATTTATCTGTCTTTGTTTTTGCTAATTTCATTTGAATGAAACGTTTTACTCACAGAGGATTGACAACTGAGCAGACAATGGAATGTTGTGATAAAAACTGGGCAAGACGGTAATGGTAATAACCTGTCGCTTCCATCACTACAAGGTCTTCTGAAGTAAGATGCTCTAGAAACTTTGAAAACCCTCGGGCATCATTACCATACTGGCTATGATTGTTATCTTGATCTACTACATCAAAATAATCTTTACTAATGTCTACTCCGAAAATTTTACTATTTTTATCCATAATATTTATTTTATGAAAGGTAAATCTATCTGATACTTAACATCTTAAAATCGAGATCTAAAGTCTCATAGAACTGAACAAGATTTAGATAGAAAAGCAGCAGGGATTATCATTGTTGACGAAGTAAAATCTTCAACAGCTATATTAACCTTATTCTGCTGCTTTATGCCTTTCTGATTAATGTTCTAAAATTAGTTTATTTTAAAAAAATCAAACTTAAGACGGCTATAAGTAATTGCTTGTTCTCGCCTACTTCTGAAAATCCTCGCGGATTTTCAGTTTGGTGTATACTTGCAAAGTTAAGTGCTAAACCACGCAACTACTCATAGCCAAACCGTTGGCAGTAATCCCTCCTAGATTTGTAGAAACTTTAGTCCCTCGGCTAACTTAAAATGAGTAAATTTGGATTGAAAATTGAAATGTTGAATAAAATATAAATAACTGATTTACAGTGATATAATTTTACGTTAGTCAGAATCAAAATAAAACTTATGAACAACAGAATTGGACTTACATTATCTGGAGGTGGAATCAGAGGGATTGCACATTTAGGCGTGTTGCAATATTTAGATGAGCTAAACATTAAACCGTCTATAATTTCAGCTACAAGTGCAGGATCACTTGTCGGCGTTTTTTATGCTGCAGGTTTTAGTCCAGAAGAAATATTTGATATAAGCAAAACCGAAAAATTTTTTAATCGCAATAGTTTGTTGATTCGCAATGGAGGTTTGTTTTCTCCAGAAGTGTTCTCAAACATTGCTAAAAAGTACATCCCTCATGATACAATTGAGAAATTAAACATTCCCATATATATTACAGCAACAGATCTTACCAATGCAAAATTGGTGGTGTTTTTAGAAGGCTCTATTGCCTTTGCGGTCAAATCTTCTTGTTGTGTCCCTTTGGTTTTTCAACCCGTTGAATACAATGGTTCTTTCCTTACAGATGGTGGTTTGTTAAACAACCTGCCCGTAGATTTGATAGAAACTAAATGTGACAAAGTAATAGGAGTAAATGTCAATTCCATTTCAAAAATGGAAGGAAAAGTAAGTTATCAAAGAATTACTGAACGTACCATTCAAATAGTAATAAATAAAAATGCCGAAGATAAAAAAAACAAGTGCGATGTGTATATAGCTCCACCAGGAATGGAGAAATATAAAATTTTTGACTTTAAAAAAATGGATGAAATTTATCAAATAGGATACACCTGTGCCAAAGATTATAAAGATGAATTATTAAAATTATAACGTTGAAAAAAAAGATGAAATAATAAATCCATCAAGGCTGTAAATTAAACTCTGTCTAATATTTATAAATTGTAATCCTTAAATATTAGATAATAATGCGAATCAAGGGTTGAAATAAGTATAAATTTTAAATCATCAAGAAATTCATTTTTTTTTTTTTGACTTTTTTATGTTTATTCATTGGTCTGCAACTGCTTCTCCAAAACTTTCAACTGATCTCGATATTTTGCAGCTTGCATAAAGTCTAATTCTTTAGCCGCGTGTTCCATATTTTTTCGGGTTTTAGTCATTTGCTTTTTAAGGTCTTTTTTGCTCATATATTGCATTTCTTCTTCAGCAGCTTTAAGACTTTCTTCGGTTTCTACAGGGTCGTTTTGCAACACTTTTTCTTTATACAAAACTGACTTTAAGGACTTCTTTAAGGCTTGAGGTGTGATGTTGTGTTTTCGGTTAAACGCCATTTGTTTTTCACGACGATATTCGGTTTGATCAATGGTTTTTTGCATACTGTCCGTGATTTTGTCAGCATACATAATAGCTTTACCTTCAAGATGTCGAGCTGCACGACCGATGGTTTGCGTCAACGTTCGATTACTTCTCAAAAAACCTTCTTTATCAGCATCGAGAATGGCAACAAGTGAAACTTCTGGTAAATCTAAACCTTCACGCAACAAATTTACACCAACCAAAACATCAAAAATTCCTTTTCGCAAATCCGTCATAATTTCTACACGTTCTAAAGTGTCAATATCAGAATGGATATAGCGGGTTTTGATATCCACTCGACTCAAATATTTGGTCAATTCTTCTGCCATTCGTTTGGTTAAGGTTGTGACTAAAACCCTTTGGTCTTTTTCTACACGAACGTGAATTTCTTCAATCAAATCATCAATTTGATTTTCACTCGGTCGCACTTCAATAGTCGGATCCAATAAACCTGTAGGTCGAATCACTTGCTCAACATAGACGCCTTCGGTTTTTTGCAACTCATAATCTGCTGGCGTAGCACTTACATAAACCACTTGGTTTTGCAAGGCTTCAAATTCTTCAAGTTTTAAAGGTCGATTATCCATTGCTGCTGGCAATCTAAAACCGTATTCTACTAAGTTTTCTTTTCGAGAACGGTCACCGCCAAACATGGCACCAACCTGTGGAATGGTCACGTGACTTTCATCTACCATCATTAAATAATCATCAGGAAAATAATCGAGTAAACAGAACGGTCGTGAGCCTGGACTTCTACCGTCAAGATAGCGTGAGTAGTTTTCAATGCCTGAGCAATAGCCGAGTTCTTTAATCATTTCTAAATCAAAATTGGTGCGTTCTTCAATTCGTTTGGCTTCAAGCGGTTTGCCTTGATGTTTAAAGAATTCAATTTGCTTGCCCAAGTCTAAAGCAATTTGGTCAATAGCCGAATTTAGTCTTTCTGGTGAGGTTACAAAAATATTAGCTGGATAGATATTCAAGCGTTCATAGCGTTCTAAAATCTCGTGAGATTGCACATCAAAAGCTTCTATTTCTTCTATTTCATCACCAAAAAAATGAATACGATAAGCAATATCTGCATAACCTGGAAAGACGTCAACGGTGTCGCCTTTGATTCTAAAATTTCCTCGGGTAAATTCTGCTGTTGTTCGCGAATACAAACTCTGCACCAAGCGTTTTAATAATTCGGTTCTTGAAATTTCTTGGTCAACTTCTATAGTGATGACATTTTTTTGAAACTCTAAAGGATTTCCAATACCATACAAACAACTTACCGAAGCCACCACCAACACATCTCGACGACCTGACAATAAAGATGAGGTCGTGCTTAATCGCAATTTTTCTATTTCTTCATTAATGGATAAATCCTTTTCAATATAAGTGTTGGATGATGGAATAAAAGCCTCGGGTTGATAATAATCGTAATAAGACACAAAATATTCCACTGCATTTTCAGGAAAAAATTCTTTAAACTCGTTGTAGAGTTGAGCCGCCAAAGTTTTATTATGTGCCAGAACTAAAGTTGGTTTTTGAACATTCTCTATCACATTGGCCATGGTAAAAGTTTTGCCAGAGCCCGTTACACCCAAAAGGGTTTGATAGCGTTCATTAGCCTGCAAACCTTGAGTCAGTTGAGCAATGGCTTGTGGTTGATCGCCTGTGGGTTTAAAATCGGATTTAAGATTGAATTTCATAACTACAAAATAAGTAAATATTTAGTTGGAATGTTGAATTCTTAACTTAAATTCACGTTTTATTAAATGCTGTTGATGATAGCGGTTTTATTGTTGCTATTGATACTATGGTTGCTATGGTTGCTATGGTTGCTTTTATAACTTATAACCTTATAAGCCAACTTTTAACTTCACAAAAATAGAAATGATAAACTGTCCAATTTCAAATTAAATATGCTGGACGAAATCAAAACATATCATTTAATAATACGTTAAAAAACATTATTTTGTTTAATTATTAAATACATTTGTTCAACAAAATAGAGAATTAATGACAGACGCTATATTTGCTAATGGATGTTTTTGGTGCACGGAAGCTGTATTTCAACGGCTTAAAGGTGTTAAAAAAGTTCGCTCTGGTTTTACTGGTGGCGATATTAAAAATCCTGCCTATCGTGAAGTAGTGATGGGCAATACAGGTCATGCAGAAGCTATTCATATAGAATATGATGAAAGCATCATTGATTACGAAGTTTTGCTCTATGTCTTCTTTTCTACACACGACCCAACTACATTAAATCGTCAAGGTTACGATATTGGCACGCAATACCGCAGTGCAATTTTTTATACAAGTGAACAACAAAAACAAATCGCTGAACGTCTTATACAACAACTCAATTCAAAAACCTTTGATAATAAAATTGTTACAGAACTCAAACCTGCGTCAGAATTTTATGAAGCCACTCCAGAACATCAAGATTTTTACAATCAAAACACAGAATATCGCTACTGCCAATTAGTTATTGAACCTAAATTAAAAGTGCTAAGAGATAAATTTTCACCCTACTTAAAATCGTAGCCAAATTATGCATTAGAACATTATTCGCCATTATTCGAGCGACAATATTCCCACATTAGACGTGAGATGTCTCGTATCTTGTTCCGAAAAATATTTCTTTTTTTTGAGGAATCCCGAGGCCGCTGATATAATACACCAACTATTTTATTGAAAAACAAACTGTTATAATGATTAGATCATAAAATCAATAACACATAAGTTATATTTAGATTAAACTTTTTTAAATTTTGGTCATCTAAAGTTTATATTAGCTCCATAAAATTTTACCCATGCGATATTTTAAAGCTTTTTCGTTTTCAATTCTTTTTCTTTTAAACATTTCTATCCTTGTAGCTCAAGATAATTATGTTGAACAAAATTATACAAAAACTGAAGTCGATATTCCGATGCGAGATGGCATAAATTTGCATACCACAATTTATTCCCCAAAAGATACGTCGCAAGATTTTCCTATTTTGATGCAACGCACACCTTACAGTTCAAGACCTTATGGCGAAGGTGAACTCAAAAAACGCATCGGTCCCAATGAACATCTAATGAAAGAAGGCTACATCGTTGTATATCAAGATGTGCGTGGCCGTTGGATGAGTGAAGGTGTTTATGACAATATGCGTGCTTATATTCCTAATAAAAAAGGCAAACAAATCGACGAAGCCAGCGATACTTACGACACCATAGAATGGCTCGTCAATAATGTAGAAAACAACAATGGTAAAGTTGGCGTTTGGGGAATTTCCTATCCTGGGTTTTACTCCACTTACAGCTTGTTATCCAATCACCCAGCTTTGACTGCGGTTTCTCCACAAGCACCAATTGGTGATTTTTATTTTGATGATTTTCATCACAACGGCGCTTATCTTTTAAGCTATTGGTTAGCCACAACCGTTTTTGGATATATGAAAGACGAGCCAACTGACAAGGCTTGGTATGCCGATAAATTTCCAAATATTGGCACTCAAGATCAATACCAATTTTTCTTAGAAAATATGCCCTTGAGTAAACTCGATAAATTTTATGGCGAAGACAATGTGTTTTGGCAACAACTGAAAGAGCATCCAAATTATGACGAGTTTTGGCAATCGCGTGGCATTATTCAACATCTTGATGAAATTGATATTCAACCTGCTGTAATGACTGTTGGTGGGTTGTTTGATGCTGAAGATTTATACGGACCATTACACACCTATTCCGAAATTGAAAAACACAACGACTTTTATAATATTTTTGTGTTTGGTCCTTGGAGCCACGGACAATGGGCAAGTACAAGAACAAGACAAGCCGTTGGTAATGTCTATTTTGGTGATGATATTTCAAATAATTACCAAAAGGACATTGAAACGCCGTTTTTCAACTACTTTTTAAAAGATAAAGGTAACGTAGATGAATTGTCTGAAGCCCAAATATTTGATACGGGCAAAAAAGAATGGAACGCCTATCAAGTTTGGCCTCCACAAAACACGACTGAAATAACATTCTTTTTAGGCGAAAACCAAAGTTTAACATCAACGGCAAATCCCAAGTTCAAAAACACTTTTGTGAGTGATCCTAAAAAACCAGTGCCTTATTCAGAAGACATCAAGGTAGTTTTTACACCAAGAAAATATATGACTGACGATCAGCGATTTGCTGCACGCCGACCTGATGTTTTGGTGTATGAAACTGAAGTTTTAGAAGAAGATATGAAGTTTGTCGGTGACATTATAGCCAACCTCAATGTCTCAACAACCGGCACAGCTGCGGATTGGGTGGTGAAAGTGATTGATGTTTTTCCTGCCGATGCCAAAGACACGGAAGAAGTACAAGACCATTTAAAAATGAGTAATTACCATATGATGGTCAGAAGCGAAGTGATGCGTGGTCGTTTCAGAAACAGTTTTGAAAAACCAGAACCCTTTCAACCGAACAAAAAGACTCAAGTCAATATCGAATTACAAGACATCAACCACACTTTTAAAAAAGGTCACAAACTTCAAATTCAAATTCAAAGTTCGTGGTTTCCATTAATCGATATGAATCCGCAGACTTATGTGGATAATATCTTTAAAGCCAAAACAGAAGATTTTCAAAAGCAAACGCATACTGTTTTTGGGGATTCTAAGATTGTGTTTTATGAGGTAAAATGATTGGTTTAAAATAAACAAGCTTGCAAGATACTGTAAAACACTCGTAGAGTTAAACAGGATTTTAGTTTGGTGTGCAAAATATTAAGTCATTTACATTCAGACTCCCAGTAAGCCAATAATATAGGATATGTTTTTAAATTAGTTATATTTGTAAAAAGCCAAAAGTTATGCTTGATTATAAATCTATAATTAAAAGAAATCCAAATAAAAGATTTGGTAAGCCTTGTGTAAGAGATACCAGAATAACTGTATTTGATATACTTGGGTGGTTAGCCTCTGGAATGACTTTTGATGAAATTATTTATGATTTCCCTGAATTGACCTTTGAAGATATAAAAGCTTGTTTAGCCTATGCAGCCGATAGAGAACATAAACTTCAGCATGCCTCATGAAATTGCTTTTTGATCAAAACATTTCTTTTCGAATCATAAAAATACTGAGTGACCTATTTCCTGATTGTAAACACGTATCTGATTGTGAATTAATGAATAGTGAAGATACTGATATTTGGGAATATGCCCGTAAAAACGAGTATTCTATCGTCACATTTGATTCGGATTTTTATGACATTAGTCTAATAAACGGACATCCTCCAAAAATTATATGGATACGATCAGGTAATTCGACTACCAAGGAGATTGCAAAGTTAATGATGCAAAATAAGAATACGATTGAGAAATTTCTAAATGATGAAAATTTCAAGGATTTGTCATGCCTTGAAATTGAATAGAATTATAAAACATCATCTGTAATTTCTTTTAAGGATTTTGGAGATACCTGTGCGTTTTCAATGCGGAAAAGTAAGAGTTCTTCAAGTTTATTCCAATCCCTCTGCTCATCTACAGCATTGGGATTTATGAGTTTATCAAGAATAAGGTCTTTGATAGACTTTCCTTGTAAGGCTGCCAAGGCTTTAATTTTTTGGTGTTGTTCGGAGGATATTTCAATGCTTAATCTGCTCATATTATAAATTTACACAAATTGTACATTTGTGTAAAATTTTAAATTTTGAAGATATCAAATTTAAACTAAAGAATAAATACAAGACTAAACTAATACTGTAGAAACTGTTAAAATCTACTATAAAACTCTAACCGCCTTTATATTTCAACTGAAGCCCAAGCAGAAAATTCCTCAGGTATTGGTCCATCAGTTCTTTGTATTTCGGATGATCCGGGCGTCTTAAAAAGGAACTTAATTCGTGTTTGCTAAGTGTTTTACCTGCCAATTTAAACAGTTCTAAAATCTCATCGGACTTGAGTTGATAGGCGATTTTAAGTTTCTTCAGCACATCGTTATTGGTCAAGCTGGTTTCAATGACTGGTGTTTTTCCATCTTTTTCTCCCCGATATGAGACGATAAGCCCGTTCAAAAAAGCCGCCAAATAGCGATCGTTAAGTGCTGCAAATCCGTCATCATTATCGCTTTTTAACCACGCACTGACATCAGACCTGCTCACTGTAACATCTACAAGTTCAAAAAAGGAAATCATTTCCGCATCTGAATAATTAAAAGTATAGCGCAGCCTTCTTAATACGTCATTATTGGTCATAAGATCTTTGGTTTCTGACTGCAAATGTACTCAAGCTGCCTTGCAAACAGCTACGTTCATTTAAAATACTTGAAATTTAAGATCGTAATTTCAAAACTTTAATGAATTCATTAGGAGTATTATATGCACCCATAATAATTTCAATTCAAAACCTGATTGAAATCCCTACATTTGCATTTTATTTTAAAAATGACATCAAAACCTCATACTGTAGATATTAGAGTCAATCCTGAAGTGGCTCATAACACAAAAGAACTCAAAAAAGTACTCGCTAAAAAAATCGGAGTGAGTGAAAAAAATATCTCAGCCTTTAAAATTTTAAAACGCTCAATAGACGCCAGATCAAGACAAATCAAATATCAAATCAGATTGGCTTATGCTTTAAATAATGAACGTGTCATTTGGGAAGATAATCAAGTTAGAAATTACAAACAAGTTACAGAGAAGTCTAAACAAGTTTTGGTTATAGGAAGTGGACCTGCTGGACTTTTTGCTGCCCTTAAACTTTTGGAATATGGCTTAAAGCCAATTGTTGTTGAGCGCGGAAAGGACGTCAGATCCAGAAGAAGAGATTTAGCTAAAATCAATAAAGAGCATATCGTCAATCCAGAATCTAATTATTGTTTTGGTGAAGGTGGAGCTGGAACCTATTCAGATGGTAAATTATACACACGATCTGGTCATAAAAAATCTATAAACGCTGTATTGCAAACTTTTGTTCAACACGGCACCAGTCAGGATATACTTGTTGACGCTCATCCTCATATTGGTACCAATAAATTACCAAATATTATAACTGCAATAAGGGAAACAATTCTCAATTATGGTGGTGAAATTCATTTCAATACCAAACTCACTGACTTTATAATTAAGGATAAACACATCCTTGGTATTGAGGTCAATTATAAAACAAATATGTATGCCGATGCTTGTATTTTAGCCACAGGCCATTCAGCAAGAGATATTTTTTATCTTTTACACGACAGAAAGATAAAAATAGAATTCAAACCTTTTGCAATGGGTGTGCGGGTAGAACATCCGCAATCTTTAATAGATCAAATCCAATACAAAACCCCAAATCGAGGTGAATACTTACCGCCGTCAGCCTATAGTCTGGTAGAGCAGGTAGATAACAAAGGCGTGTATTCTTTTTGTATGTGTCCTGGCGGAATAGTGGCACCCTGTGCAACAGCAGATGGCGAAGTAGTGACTAATGGTTGGTCGCCGTCTAAGAGAAATAATCCTTACGCCAATTCTGGAATAGTCGTTACAGTTGATGATGAAGTACTCACAGGTTTTGAAGAATTTGGCGCTTTAAAGGGTTTAAAATTTCAAGAACACATAGAGAAAAAATCTTGGCAACTCGCCGGCGAAACTCAAAGCGTGCCTGCCCAAAGGCTTCAGGATTTTTTAGCCAAAAGAAAATCTGTATCAATACCGAAAAACTCTTATTTCCCCGGAACCACTTCGGTTGAAATGGATGAGATTTTTCCAATAGCTATAACTAAAAGACTGCGCGAGGGTTTTAAAAAGTTTAGCCAAAAAATGAAAGGCTTTGACCATAAAGATGCGGTCATTTTAGCACCCGAATCCAGAACATCTTCACCTGTGAGGATACCAAGAGATAAAGAAACTTTACAGCATATAGAATTCAAAAGTCTTTTCCCTTGTGGAGAAGGCGCAGGTTATGCCGGTGGAATAGTATCTGCAGCTATCGATGGTGAACGCTGTGCTGATGCTGTATTTAAATACATTAAATCTGAAAAAAAATACAGTAATTAATTCTACAAGGTCTTAATCGAACAGACAATCGCTTTGGTCGATGTGGTTTTAGGTTTTTCTCCAGCCAATAAAGCGTCAACGGCATTTTCGACATATTTTTGCTTTACAGCACTCGCATCCCTAACTTTAGAAAGTTAAAAAATATTCTTGAAATAGAATTTTTATATTTACCTTTCTTAAAAATAACATTATGAGATTTAAATGGATTGCCTTGTTGTTAGTGCTAATTATATCATCAAGTTTTGTGTCAGATAAACCTGCTTATCAACTCTTTGATGAAAAAGGAAATAAAACGAACTACAAAACATTACTTCAAGAAGTTAAAAAAGCCGATATCATTTTATTTGGCGAATTACACAACAATCCTATCAATCATTGGTTGCAATATGAGTTGACCAAAGATGTTTATGAGCAAATCAACGAAAATCTAGTTCTTGGTGCAGAAATGTTTGAAGCGGACAATCAGTATGTTTTAGATGAATACCTGTCAGGAAAATTTGATTACAAAACGCTTAAAAACGAAATTAAACTTTGGACTAATAATAAAACCGATTATCAACCCTTAGTTGATTTTGCATTAGAACATCAACTCAAATTTGTTGCTACCAATATTCCAAGACGATATGCCAATATGGTTTATAAAAATGGATTTGAAGTCTTAGATAGTATTAGCGTAGAAGGCAAAAAATATTTCGCCCCTTTACCCATAAGTTATGATGCTGAATTGCCTAATTATAAAAAAATGACTGAAATGGCTCACGGCCACGGTGGCGAAAATTTACCCAAAGCACAAGCCATTAAAGATGCAACGATGGCTCATTTCATACTTAAAAGTTGGGAAAAAGGACAAACATTTATTCATTACAACGGCACCTATCACTCTAATAACTTTGAAGGCATAGCGTGGTATCTTAAAAACAAAAAACCAGAACTCAAAATTATTACTATTGGTTCAGTTGAACAAGATAGTATTAACACCTTAACAGAAGAAAATAAAGGCATTGCCAATTTTATCATTTGCACGCCTGAAAGTATGACAAAAACGCATTAGTGAATTAAATTTAAAAATATAACTGATGTTCTATTTAGGATTTTAACATAGAAAACAAAGTTAAACTTGTGATTTTTTGGAGTAAACCAATACATAACTTTTGTTGAAAATTACTTAATGCCAATATATTATGAGAATTAGTAAATTAACGATGTAGCTTTAGTGAATTTGAGAACAATGTTTTATTGAAAGAAATGAACCGGATTAAACAATTACAAATTCTCTGAAATTATCACGATTAATAAGCTTACTTTCAGCATTATAGGTTTTTAAAAAAGTTTTTTAAGAACTTCAGGTTTTCTAATTTTGGCATGTGCTAAAATATCCTTATATAAATAGCTGTTGATTAGATTTTTTAATACTTCCTTTTCTTCACCTTTTTTATTATTAATGACTTCTAAATACATCCCATAAATAAGTCTATTTTCTAAATCTTGTTTTGATTCTAAATAACCAACGTGGTTTTCATATTCTTCCCAACTTATAGGAAAAAGCTCATATTCCCATTTTCTTCCAGTTAAAGGTTCATTGAGTTCATTAAATAAATTAAACGATGATGAACCACTTATCCATAATTGCAGATCTTTAAACTGATTGGTTATAATTTTTAAAGTCAAGCTTATATTTTTAATGCGTTGAGCTTCATTCCCCATATCAAGAAACTCGATTAATTTCTATTGCTAACGATGCCGATAAAATATTGGTTATTATTTTTGTAATGATCCTTTGTAAGGCCGATTTTTCAAATGGTGCTTGAGATAGAGCCCGTGCGCTCATTCTGGTTGAAATGTAAAAAAGCTCCGACTCTTCTCAGGGCTTTGTTGATAATTTCAGTGGTGGCTACGATAATTCGCAGACCCCGTTCAGAATAATTTTCAATACAAAAATACATTTCCTTAGGATCTTTTTTGTTTAATACTTAAATATTTTTCAATTATGGCAAGAAAGAAAAAGTTAGAAATGGAAATTGTAAACCAACATGCAGCAGGTATTGACATTGGAAGTCGGTCTCACTTTGTAGCAGTTGGACAAGCCCTAGAAGATGTAAAAGAATTTGGGGTTTATGCAGAAGATCTTACTGCAATTTGTCAACACCTAAAAAGCTATGGCATTACCTCAGTTGCCATGGAAAGCACAGGAGATTATTGGCAAAATCTTTTTACAGAACTCATCAAGCATGATTTTGAAGTTATTTTATGCAATGGAAAATTTACCAAACACGCAAAAGGTAAAAAAACAGATGTTAAAGATGCAAGATGGATTCAAAAACTGCATGCATTAGGTTTGCTTACAAGTAGTTTTTTGCCTGACCAGCAGACTGAAATACTTAGAACTTATGCACGTCAGCGAGGCAATATTATACATCAAGCAGCGGCAGCTTCAAGAAAAATGCAAAAGTACCTTAAGTTTTTAAATTTTAGACTTGATGTTGTAGTTAAAGACATTTGTGGTCTTACAGGTCTTAAAATCATAGAAGATATTTGCAAAGGAAATTTAGACCCTAATGAACTTGCTAAGCATCGGCACTACAATTGCCGAAAGTCTGAGGCAGAAATAGCAAAAGCCCTCCATGGCAATAACAGGGAAGACTTTCTTTTTGGGTTAAAACAAGAATTTCAAACTTATCAGTTTTTACAAAAACAATTAAAGGCTTGCGATAAACAGATAGACCAATTCATAAAAAAGCATCTTGACACAAATCCAGAATTAAAAAAACTAAAAACCAATCCAAAACCTTATAAAAGAGAAAATAAGAATGCTCCCAAAATAAAGGATTTTAATCAAGTAGCTTATCAGTATTTTGAAGGTGTGGATCTGCTTGCCATTGAAGGCGTAAGTCATGCTACAATACTTAGTATTATGGCCGAGATAGGTCCGGAAGGATTTAGAAAGTTTAATTCTTCAAAAGAATTTGTCTCTTGGTTAAGACTAGCACCAAACAACAAAATATCAGGCGGTAAAGTGCTTAGTTCAAAAGTTCCTAAAGGGAGTAATAGATTAAAAATAGCATTACGACAAGCAGCTAATTCTATTGGAAATTTAAAAGATACACACTTGTCTGATTTCTTTAAGCGTGTCGCATTTAGAAAAGGAAGACAAGCAGCAGTAAGCGCAACAGCAAGAAAATTGGGTGTAATCATATGGAATATGGTTACAAAAAAAGAACCTTATAAACCGCCAAAAGAATATCTATTCCTCGATCAAAAAAGAAAGTTAGGCATAGCCAAAAGAATGAGGAAACAAATCGCTAAATTTGGATTAACTAATGAAGATTTAGGCTTAAATGCAAATATCTGTAAAACAGTAACTTAATTTACGTTAGTCAGAATAAAAAAAACATCCTGCTAGTAAAAAGAATATTTGATTTTTTAAAATTAAAAAGTTAATATTTAGTTAAAAAAAATACTTTTATTATTTTTATATTTATATTTAAATTCATTATTTTGGTTACGATGTCGAATTTCAAATATATTTATTTAAAGATAAAAAAAGGTAAGGTTTTTTGCCTTGTTCAACTTTTATTCTTTTTGGTTTTTTTTACTAGTAATGGTCAGAACAACTTCAAAAATATTGAAAATTTTAAATCAGGAACAACTCTTATATTTCAAGATTGCGAAATAGATAGTATTTACTCTGGAGATACTGGAGAAAATGTTACGTGGGATTTTTCTAAACTTAAACCTAAGAAAAATAAAATTATAGAAGAAATAGTAAATTCCAGAAAGGTACCAGAATCTAAAAACTTCCCGAAGTCTAATCTAGTTGAAAAATATTCAAATGGAGATTACGTTTTTCTAAACAAAGATAAAAATAAAACTTTCTTGGTCGGTTTTATTAGTAATGAACATAATTTAGAAATTTCATATACAAAACCAATGTTGATTGCCCAAAGACCATTCTCTTATGGTGATAAATTAGGTGAGAATTATAATTCATCTTATAATGTAAATGGATTAAATTTTTCTGGCAATGGAAATGTAACAATTGAAGCGGATGGTTACGGAACGCTTATTCTTCCAGATAGAAAAATAAATGATGTATTAAGAATAAACATAACTCAAAAACAAGAAAATAAGGTCGAGCAGTACAATTCCACAAGTGAAATGTTAACTACTACTTATGTATGGTTTGATAGAACTCATAATTCTGCTCTTTTGAAAATTACACAAACAAAATCTCAATATCATTCGGAAAAACAAATTGAATACCTTTTAAAAGAAACTTCTAATTAAAAGTTTAAATATATTATTAACTCTAAAAGCATTTGTTATGGAAAAGCAGACTTATCAATTACCGGCAGACAAAAATTTGGAAATTATAAAAACTCAACTTGAGTCAAAACAAGAGTTTCAATCCTTATTAAAACGTTTCGAAGGAGAAGGATTCGAATTTATTTTTTCAAGGTCAAAAGCGTTTATGACTTTTGATAATACTGTAGAGAATAATCCCAATCCATCTTTATTTTGTATAATTCCGAGTCTCGTGCCTTTAGATTTAGATAGAGATGAGAATCATAAAGCAATTGGGATAATAGCGTTTATAAATAACGATAGGTATGCATTTTTAGCAACTGAAGTTTTAGTAAATCATAAACCTTTTGTAATAAGCAATTATAAGTTACATTATTTAACAAAAGAAAATGAGGTTGACCTCATGTTTGAGGTTAATAGAGATGAATTAGAACAATATGACATTAAAGAACTATCTGAAAGAATAAAAGATATAGGTCTAAAGGAGGAAAATAATATTAATGCTGGTATTGTTCCCGAAGATTTTAATTTTATTATATATAATAGTCTTAGCGAATTTCTTAATGATAAATACACAGAAGGTTATCCTAGAAATTATAAAGAAAGTATGCTATTAGAAACCTCATTAGTTGAGAAATTTTCATTAGCAATAGCTACCAAAACACAAACATCTGCGATTAAAGCTTCTTGGTGTTGTAGTTGTACTTGTTGTAATGGTTGTACAACAACTTCAACATCATTCACTTTAAGTCTTTCAACAGTAGCAGAAATTGAAAAATAAATGATCAGATATCCATACATAGAAAAAAATGAGATACTTAGTAATCTTAATGAAATAAATTTTGACATTAATTTATTAATTGAATTATTTAATGGTAAAAATTCACTTGAAAATATATATACCGAACTATTATCTAAAAATTTTGAATTAAGTAAGATAAATTCACTTTTTGTCTTACTTAATTCAAAAAATTTAATTAAAGATAAATTAATATTAAAAAGTGATGTCTTAAGTGAACAAAAAATTGATAAATATATTAATCAGATAAAGACTTTTTCACTTTTTTCTCAAGAAGAAAAGCAAAACAGCTACTTTGACTTATTATATGGTCTAAGTTGTCAAGAAAAATTGTCTAAATCTAAAATTATTTTACTAGGTGATAGTAATTTAATTACTAGCCTTAACGACAAATTGCGTCTAATTGGTATAAATGACATTAAAGTTACTGAAGAATTTTCATTTAATATAGAAGCTGATTTATTGATATTTAATTTTGAGAAATACAATGAAAACTTATTAATTGAAGTTTTGCAATATTGCAATGATAACAATATCTCTTTTCTTCCTGTAATTAATAATAATTTTGGTTTAGAAATTGGTCCCTTTTACTTATCAAATGAAACTTCGTGCCCTTTATGCTTAATTGATAGAAAAAAAGCAGTTGTTGGTGAAAATTATTCAGAAAATAATCCTAATCTATTCTTCAACATTAGTCTTGGTTCAGATATGATTATTTTAGAAGTAATTAAAAATTTAACTGGAATAGCTCCTATTAGTCTTAAAAATAGAGTCGCACACCATAATTT
This sequence comes from Psychroflexus sp. MBR-150, assembly GCF_053628795.1. NCBI lineage: Bacteria > Pseudomonadati > Bacteroidota > Flavobacteriia > Flavobacteriales > Flavobacteriaceae > Psychroflexus > Psychroflexus sp. MBR-150. The sequence continues at coordinate 2,482 of NZ_JBRJHB010000029.1, read as the reverse complement.
CTTGAGTGGACTAATTAAATATCATCCAGTTCTGAAAAACCCTAGCTGTAAAATTTGTAGCTCAAATCCTCTAAAACCAAAAAGAAAATTATGGCAAGGGATAATTTAAACATTGAAGATTTATTTAGTCGAGTAACAGGTTTAGTAAATTTTATTGCTGAAACTGAAAATTCATTATTAGACCCTGATGTATTTGTATTAGCATCTGATTTATGTGATACCTCTAAAATTGGTTTTTCAAATAATATGGGTTCGAATGGTTCTGGAGCTGGTTTAACCTATAATGATGCATACTATTCTACTCTAGGAGAATGTGCTGAAAGATATGCATTGAGTGTTATAGATAAAAGATGTTTAGTTTTTGGATCGTATGAAGAACTACATAAAAAGTATAATTTAATAAACCCTGATGATTGGAATTTATTTTCTGATAATCAATTTCTATCAATACCATTCAAAAAATTTACTAAAAAGAGTCTTATTTCTTGGGTCTTATCAAGTGATTTATTAAATAAAAAGGAAATATATGTACCTGCTTGTTCTGTTTATTTACCTTTCAAAAGATCCTTTGAAGAAAAAGGTGAAGTGGTATTATATCCTTCAGTATCAACGGGAGCTTCTTGTGATGGTAACTTAAATTATGCCATCCTAAAAGGAATATATGAGTTAATTGAAAGAGATACTTTTATGATTTGTTGGAGAAACAAATTGAAAATACCTCGATTAATAATAGACGAAAATTCAAAATTATTTGATACTTATATTAAAAACTTTAAAAGAAAAAATTTACGTTATGAACTTTTTTATACAAAAATGGATTTAGACGTCCACAGCGTATTTGGACTTGTATATAAAACTGACAATGATTTAAATGAAAATCCAGAAGTTTATTGTGGAGGTGCTTGTCATCATGATATAAATATTGCCGTAAAAAAAACTTTGCTAGAAATGGTTCAAGGTTTAAAATGGGGTGAGTTTTCTAAAGACGAAATTTTTAAAGTTAAAGATGACTTTTCTAATATAAATTCCTTCAAAGACAGAATGTTATTATACTCCACAGGAGATTTTAATCATGTTTTTGAATTCTTGTACAATGGTCCTAAATTAAATATTTCAGATTTAGACAATAAAAATATGAATTCAGTAAATGATAGTTTACAACATATTTTTAAAGAATTAAGTAATAATGATTTAGACTGCTATGCCTGTGATGTCACATCAGTAGATATTAAACAATGTGAATTAAACGTTGTGAAAATATTAATTCCTCAGTTTGAAACAATGGAGGGAGATTTTAGATTTCCTTTTCTCGGTAATTCTAGATATAAAAAAATACCTAAGAAACTAGGATTGAAAACAGAAGAAAACATATTTCCACATCCTTATCCTTAAAATTAAAAAAATGGAAAATAATTATGAATTTAATGTATATCACGAAAGCTCTAAATTGAGAGAAAATGATATTGAATTATATTCTTGGATAGGTTTGATAAATTCTGACACTAAGATAAGAAATGTGATATCAAAACCCTATTTAAGTGCTGGTAGTAAGAATAATGAAGTTTCATTACCTGATAATAACAATAAAAATCAAACATCACTCCAAGAATCAATAGTCACACGTAGATCAAATAGAAATTTTGATGGTGAAGAATGTGAATTAGAAGTTTTTTCTGATATTCTAAAATATTCTGCAAAAGAAAATTCTATAATGAAATATGATGATGGTGTAAATTGGGCTTTTAGACCTTATCCTTCTGGTGGTGGTTTATATCCAATTGAAATTTATGTATATGTTAATAATGTGCAGAAGTTAGATAATGGAATTTACTACTATAATCCAAAGAGACACTCTCTATCAGAAATAGAAAATATAAATTTAATTGAGAAATTAGAATCTGCGATGCCTACTCTGGAGAATGAAATAAAAAAATCATCCTTCATAGTTTTTTTGGTTTCGAACATGAATAAAATGTCATTTAAATATATGGAAAGATCTTATAGGTTTGCTCTTTTAGAGTGTGGTCATCTCGCGCAAAATATATTGTTACTTACTAATTCTTATAACCTAAAATCTTTTCCTGCAGGTGCTTTTATTGATGATAAGGTTAACAACTTTTTAAACCTAGATACTTCTCATTCTAACATACAATATATTATTTTAAATTCTTAACTTTTTATGAAAAAAATTTGGATGATTGGCGGTTTGTTAATCGCTGGACTAATGGCAGTAGGTTTTTTTATTGATAAATTGGTTCAGAAAGATAATTTGTTTATTATCATGGGTTTTGGCTTAGGTCTTATATTTATGGCCTTACTAATATTTATAAAACATAAGGACTAAATCTAGAAAAATCTAATTATTTATTTTTAAAGCCATTGATATTTATAATACCTCGACAAATTCGGACCATTGTTTAAGTTGAAAATTTATTAACTTTAAACAATGAAAAATATGAAAAAATCAAGAAGAAAATTCACA
>NZ_JBRJHB010000028.1:0-21529 GCF_053628795.1 Psychroflexus sp. MBR-150 | reverse complement strand
TCAATATAGTTGGTTAGAATACTTGTCCCGCACGTGCGGGAGGGTCGCGAGTTCTCCCGAAACTTCGGGATCGTCCAGACCGCTACTTCGACTTAGTTCAGTAGCCTAAATGAGTAAATAGGTAATAAGTTGAAAAAGAAGTTGTGTTGAGACACATAGTTGTGTCAGGTTTGTAAAGCCGAAGAGAAGCTTTCCATTTGGGAGGCTTTTTTATTTTATGATTCCTTCCAAAATCAATTTTGGAATTTCTTTTTTAAAAGTATGAGTGCTTATATCTTTTTTTTCATACAATAAATGGAGCGTGCGAAGTGAAGACAACATTTGATATATGATAATTTCAGGATTACATTTTTTTATATCTTGATCATCAATTCCTTTTTCAACTATAGATTTTAATATTTGCTCATAGGTTTTCCTTTGAGTTAAAAAATATTTCTTTTTATCAGACTTCAAATACTTCCAATCACTATTAAATGTAGCAAACTGATTCGGTGTGTTAATGGCTATGTCAATGTGTGTGTGAATAATGTCTTCAAGCTTAAGCTTAGTGTCAATAGTTTTGTTTTGTGTTTCGTTAATTTTTGCCATAAACTTATCGACTAACTCAAAGATTAGCTCTTCTAAGATTTCATCTTTTGATAAGATATGATTGTATAGACTTGAGGCTTTTACATTTAAAGCATTCGCAATATCTCGCATACTTACCTGCGCAAAACTTTGATGCCTAAATAATTTTGCAGATGTTTTAAGGACAATAGGTTTAGAAAGATTTGGCTTACTCATCGTCTATCATATTTTTAAAATCTATCTCATCTATGATAGGAATATTTAATTGTTCAGCTTTAGCCTTTTTTGAAGGTCCCATATTATTACCTGCAACGATGTAACTAGTGTTTTTAGAAATACTACTTACTACTTTACCGCCGTTGTTTTCAATAATCGATTTTAATTCTTTTCGTTCGTAATTTTCAAAAACACCAGAAACTACAAATTTTAAACCTTCAAATTTTGAAGATGATTGCACTTCTTCTTCAATTTCAAATTTTAACCCATAACTTTTAAGTCTTTCTATAAGATTAATGTTTGTTGGCTCACTAAAAAATTCTATCACACTTTCTGCAATTCTATCACCAATTTCATTTATTTGGGTTAAATCTTCCATCTTTGCCGCCTCTATTTTATCAATATTTTTAAAGGCTTTTACCAAAGTTTTGGCTACTGTTTCACCTACAAATCTTATTCCGAGGGCAAATAAAACTTTTTCAAATGGACGTTGTTTTGATTGCTCTATACCATCAATTATATTTTGAGCAGATTTCTCAGCCATGCGTTCTAACTTTATGATATCCTCTTTTTTGAGTTCATATAAATCGGCATAATTATTAATGAGTCCATTTTCGACCAAAAGCGTAACAGTTTCGCCACCTAAACCTTCAATATCCATAGCTTTACGAGAAATAAAATGTTGTATTTTACCTATAACTTGTGGTGGACAACTGTTGTGATTTGGGCAATAGTGTATGGCTTCACCTTCATCTCGCTTTAAAACTGTGTTGCATTCAGGACATTTTTTGATATAGGTTGTGGGTTTAGAGTTTGGATCACGCTTAGAGAAATCAACTTTTGTGATTTTTGGGATAATTTCTCCACCTTTTTCAACATAAACAGTATCACCTTCTCTAACATCCAATTTTTTGATCTGATCGGCATTATACAAAGAAGCTCTTTTCACAGTAGTACCACTGATTTGAACAGGCTCTAAATTGGCAACTGGTGTGATAGCTCCAGTTCGACCGACTTGATAAGTGATTTTGTTGAGTTTTGTTTTAACTTCTTCGGCTTTAAACTTGTAAGCCATTGCCCAACGTGGCGATTTTGACGTATGTCCTAGTGTTTTTTGATGTGTAAAAGAATTGACTTTTACCACAACACCATCAGTTTCGTAAGGTAGTTTATAACGTTCTTTATCCCAAAAATTAATAAAGCTAATAACTTCATTTAAATTTTGACATAATCTAACTTCCTTTGGGACATTGAATCCTATTTTTCTTAACTCTTCTAAGGCTTCGTATTGAGAATTAAACCCTAAATTTTCTGCGTGAATACTATAGACTAAACAATCTAAAGGTCGTTTGGCTACCTCAGCACTGTCTTGAAGTTTTAGTGAACCAGAAGCGGTATTTCTTGGATTTGCATAGGGTTCTAATCCTTGTTCAACACGTTCTGCATTTAATTTTGTGAAACCCTCAAACGGTAAAACAATTTCACCTCTAACGTCAAATATTTCAGGAAGAATGTCGTTTTTTATTTTTAAAGGAATACTTTTTATTGTCCTTACATTATGCGTAACATCGTCACCTTCATAGCCATCGCCTCTTGTTGCTGCACGTATAAATTCTCCATTTTCGTAGCTTAAATTGATAGATGCTCCATCATATTTTAGTTCACAAGTGAAAATGACATCTTCTGATATGCTTTTTTTTATGCGTTTTACCCAATCTTCTAAATCTGTTTTAGAATAAGAATTAGATAGCGAATACATCCTTTCTCGATGTTTTACGGTTTTAAAATTTTTTGTAACCTGTCCGCCAACACGTTGAGTAGGTGAGTTTTTATCAAAATATTCAGGGTGTTCTTCCTCTAATTTTTCGAGGATTTTTAGCTTTTGGTCAAATTCGTAGTCAGTGATTACGGGTTTATCCAAGACATAATATTGATAATTATGTTGGTGTAGCTCAGTTCGTAAGGTTTCTATCTTTTGTTTGATGTCCATATTCAAAACTAAAATTTAAAAAAATACTAAAATAAGATATAAGCTGTATTTTTGTTTTTTATTTGTAAAAAACATATCATTATGAAAATTAAATTTTTAATTGTAGCTTTTATTTTAACATCAATGTCGTTTGCACAAACCAAGGTAGGAACGATAAACACTGAGTACATTATTTCAAAAATGCCAGAATTTAAAGATGTTCAAAAAAAATTAGAAACTTACGGTAAAACTTTAGATGACGGTTTAAAAACCAAGTATGATGAATATCAAGAGAAAGTCAAAAACTATACCGAAAAAGAAGCAACTTACACCGAAGCTTTAAAAAAATTAAAACAAAAAGACATTATAAAACTTGAAGAAGATATCCAAAAATTAAGAACCAATTCAAGTAAACTACTTCAAGTTAGACAAGATGAATTATTAAGACCGTTGTATAATAAAATTGGTGATCAAGTTGACAAAATTGTTAAAGAAGATGGTTTTACTCATATTTTTAATGAAACCAATTCATTAATATATATTGCACCTGAATACGATATTACTATTAAAGTGATGAAGCGGTTAAATATACCTGTTGAAGAAGATACGACAGCACAAAATTAAAATTCAACTTTGTGTAAAATTAGACCTGAAGCTGGAGCAATATGTTCCAGCTTTATTTTATTATAACCGTCAAGGGTTTTTAAAAAGAAGTCATAGTTGACTTTATGTTGACCCAAATCAAACAACATTCCCATCATCAATCGAATTTGGTTGCGTTTAAATCCTGTGCCTTTGACTTTTAATACATAAGATTGTTTTGGAAAAAAACTCGCTGTCAATTCATTGTTTAACCGAAGTTGGCAAGATAGAATTTCAGCTGTGGTTTGGGTTTGGGTTTTGGGTCTAAATGTATAAGAGTAAAAATCTTTTTTGCCCTTAAATGCCTTTGCTGCTTTGGTCATAATTTCTATATCTAAATTTGCTTTAACGTGACACATTAAAGCTGCACTAAACGGATGGAATTTACCGCCAAAAGCAAAATAATAATGGTATTCCTTAACTTTTGAATCTTGAATGATGTTAAAAGTGTTATCGACTTCTTTTATATTTAGAGCTTTGATATCAGCAGGTAGATTGTAATTGAAAGTGCCTAAAAAAACATCTAAATTTGGTAATTTTTGATCTGAAAATAACTCTACATAAGTTTGCTCTGCAGACACCATAGCATCTGTTCTACCACAAGCCATGATTTTGGTTTTGGCATCAGGCAATATAAATCTCAAAGTTTTTTTAATCATCAACTCAACAGTAGGCACATTGGGTTGAATTTGCCAACCGTGAAATCGAAACCCTAAGTATTGCAAACTAATCAGGTAATAGTAACGTTTAAAATTCATTTTAATTGAGATGTTTACTGCATTATCGGGTTAAAAATCTTGGTAAGCAACAAAACTAAATAATGAAAGAGTAATTCTGCATTTTTTTTAAAATTAGTTATAGCATTATGTTTAATAATTTGATATCAAACTAAAAGTTTTGTCTTTCTGCTTTATTAATGATAAAAAAAAGCATTTCCTCAATACTAATTTTTTAGAAAATTATCTCTTTCAACAAAAATTTAAAAAATTTTAAATAAACTTAAAGTGTTTTCATTTCATGATTATTATTCTATTTTTGTATTCATATCTAATAGATTTATATTTTTAATCCTATGAAAAAAATAACCAAAAGTACATATCTTGATTGGTATGAAAACATGATGTTTTGGAGAAAGTTTGAAGACAAATTAGCACAAGTCTATATCCAACAAAAAGTAAGAGGATTTTTACATTTATATAATGGACAAGAAGCTATATTGGCTGGTGCTTTACATGTGATGGATCATGAAAAAGACAAAATGATTACTGCATATCGCAACCATGTTCAACCTATTGGTTTGGGTGTTGATCCAAAAAGAGTAATGGCCGAATTGTATGGAAAAGCTACGGGAACATCTCAAGGTCTAGGTGGATCGATGCATATTTTTTCGCCAGAGCACAACTTTTACGGCGGACATGGTATTGTTGGTGGTCAAATTCCACTTGGTGCTGGTCTAGCATTTTCAGAAAAATATTTCAATCGTGGTGGTGTTGTTTTAACATTCCTTGGCGATGGAGCAGTAAGACAAGGCTCTTTACACGAAACTCTCAATATAGCAATGACAATGAAATTGCCTGTAGTCTTTTGTGTAGAAAACAACGGCTATGCTATGGGAACATCCGTAAAAAGAGCTTCTAATCAAGAAGACATTTGGAAACTTGGTCTAGGCTACGAAATGCCTTGTGGTCCTGTTGATGCCATGAAACCTGAAAAAGTAGCCGAAGCTTTAGATGAAGCCATTCATCGTGCCCGTTCTGGAGATGGACCAACTTTTTTAGATTTAAAAACATACAGATATAGAGGACACTCTATGAGCGATGCTCAAAAATATAGAACAAAAGAAGAGGTTGAAGAATACCAAAAAATTGACCCTATCAATTATGTTAAGGATATTATTTTAGATAAAAAATACGCTAGCGAAGACGACATCAAAGACATTGATAAACGTGTAAAAGAAAAAGTTAAAGAGTGTGAAAAGTTTGCTGACGAGTCAGATTTTCCTGACAAAAATGTTATGTATGATGTCGTTTACGAGCAAGATGATTATCCATTTATACCTCACAAATTATAAAATATTATGGCAGAAGTAGTTAATATGCCACGACTAAGCGACACTATGGAAGAAGGTGTTGTTGCTAAGTGGCTCAAAAAGAAAGGTGATAAAGTTGAAGAAGGTGATATCCTTGCCGAAATAGAAACCGATAAAGCCACCATGGAGTTTGAATCTTTTTATGAAGGAACTCTTTTGCATATTGGTGTTGAAGAAGGCGATGGTGCTCCCGTAGATTCACTTCTTGCTATTATTGGCGAAGAAGGTGAAGATATTTCTGATTTAATCAAACAAGCTGAATCAGGTAAAGACGCTTCCGATGATGAATCAAAAAACAAAAAAGAAGAACCTTCTAACGATAACAATGATGAAGAATCTTCTGACAACAACGCCGATGAAATACCCGATGGCGTAGAAGTGGTTACCATGCCTCGCTTGAGCGATACTATGGAAGAAGGCACAGTTGCAACTTGGCTCAAAAAGAAAGGAGACAAAGTTGAAGAAGGCGAAATCCTTGCCGAAATTGAAACCGACAAAGCCACAATGGAATTTGAATCGTTTTATGAAGGAACGTTATTATATATAGGTATTGAAGAAGGCGACTCTGCTCCAGTTGATGATGTTTTAGCCATTATTGGTCCTGAAGGCACAGACCTTGATGCTGTGCTTAAAAGTATAAAAAGCGGTGGTTCTTCCTCTTCAGATAAATCTTCTAAAAAATCACAAAAAACATCAGAAGATTCATCCTCAAGTGATAAAACCGAAACAACTCCAAGTGAAGCTTCACAAACGGCTGATGGCAAACGTATATTTGCGTCGCCATTAGCTCGTAAAATGGCTGAAGAAAAAGGCTACAATTTAGCTCAAATCAAAGGCAGTGGCGAAAATGGTCGAGTGGTTAAAAAAGATATTGAAAATTATAAACCACAAGATTCTGCAACTGCTGAAGCATCAAAATCTGCGGAAACAAAAGCAGAGTCTAAACCAATAGAAGTCTATAAACCAGTTGGCGAAGAACAATTTGAAGAAGTTAAAAACTCTCAAATGCGTAAAACCATTGCCAAGCGATTGGCTGAATCTAAGTTTAACGCACCGCATTACTATCTTGACATTGAAGTCGATATGGATAATGCCATAGCTTCACGTAAGCAAATCAACGAAATACCAGATACCAAAATATCATTCAACGATTTAGTTATCAAAGCTTCAGCAATGGCGTTGAGAAAGCATCCACGAGTCAACTCACAATGGCAAGGCGATGTGACTAAAATTGCTAAGCACATCCACATAGGTGTAGCTGTGGCGGTTGACGAAGGTTTGGTCGTGCCTGTTTTAAAATTTACTGACCAACAATCACTCACACAAATTGGGCAAAATGTAAAATCTCTCGCCACAAAAGCTAGAGATAAAAAGTTGCAACCAGACGAAATGGAAGGCTCAACTTTTACTGTCTCTAATTTAGGTATGTTTGGCATCATCGAATTTACAAGTATTATCAATCAGCCCAACTCAGCTATTTTATCAGTTGGTGCAATAGTTGAAAAACCTGTGGTTAAAAACGGAGAAATTGTTGTGGGACATACCATGAAACTAACTTTGGCCTGCGATCACAGAACAGTTGACGGTGCTACAGGAGCCAAGTTTTTACAGACTTTAAAAACCTATATTGAAAATCCAGTCACGATGTTGGCTTAATTTTCAATATCTTTCAATAAAGTAAAAACCTTCAAGATACCTGATATTTTGAAGGTTTTTTAAATTCTTTTATAGCTAATGTTGATTTACAATAACTTATTATTGGCTCTAGATGAGGCTATTTTTGAAGCTACATATCCCAGTAAAATTGTAGTTAACAGCACAATAAGTATATTACCAAAATTGAGTTTTACTGGATAGGGTAGAGAAGTTGTTATATTTACTAAGCTATATTCTAATTGAAGTAAAACAATAACTACACCACAGGCTATACCCAACATTGAGCCGATTAGCGTTGTTAGGAATCCTTGAAAGAAAAAAATTGTATTGATTTGAGATTTATAAGCACCTAAATGAGAAAATGTTTTTATATCATCATTTTTATCTATTATAGCCATTATCACTGAACCTATAAGGTTGAATAGTGCTATAATAAGAACCAATGTACTGATAAGGTAAACCATCAAGTTTTCCGTATTTAGCATTTTATACAGCTGGTCATTGAGTTGAATTCGTGTTTTGACATTTACATTTTGTTCAAAAATATTTTTTATTTGAGTTTTTAAATCAGGAACATTGGCATTTTCATTTATCGAAATTTCTATTGCAGAGTATTCATTAGGTTCATACCCTAGTAAATCTCTCCCTAATTTTAGCGATCCAAAAACATAAGTATTATTATATTCTTCTGATACTCCAAAAATACCTCTCACAAAAGTATTAACCTTTTTAAATGCATCATTTGGATCGACGACCTGCCCTTTGCCAGGCTTAGGAACTATAAAATCTAAAAAAGCTGATTGGTCTAAAATACCTACAGACAGTTTTTGACTTAATCCATTGCCGATTACGACTTGGTAAGGATAATTAGAATTGAGCCATTGCCCTAAAAATACAGATGATTTTATGTTGTTAACTTTAACAAAATTACTATCTACTGACTTTAAAATGGCAGGAATATTTTTGTCTTTATAATTTAATAAGGTCTTTTCTTCAATTATACTTGAAATTTGATTTACTCCTTCAAGAGCGAGAATAGCATCTTTGATGTCTTTGTTTACATTCAGGCGTTTGCTTTCAACGGGTAAGACTTTTAAATCTGGGTCATACTTGTTTGCAAAACTTAAGCTAAAATCTTTTAAACCACTAAATGCTGACAAGACAACAAATAAAGCTAAAGAAGTGCCAAATATTCCAAATAACGCAAGATAACTTATAATATTGACAGCATTATTTTTGCTTTTGCTTAGTAAATAACGTTTGGCAATGTAAAGTGAAAAATTCAAGATTTTCGTCGTTTGTCTAATAAATCTGGATCTTTAATAGGGTTGTTTTTCCCTTTAAAAGCCTCTTTCAATTCATTCACATAGGCTATTGTGTCGTCGTTAAAAAATTTCACTTCCGGAACTCGACGCAATTGGTTTTTTGTCCGCAAAGCAAGTTGATGTTTTATGCTATTTGAAAGTTGTTTAATTTCCTTTAATACAGCCTGTGTTTTATCTTCTGGGAACACACTTAAGTATGCCTTAGCTTCTAACAAGTCTGCTGTTACTTTTAATTTAGTTACGCTTACAATGAGATTTTTTTGACCATACTTTCTCAAACTATCTTGAATGATTTCTGCCAAATCTTTTTGAATAATTTGACTTATTTTTTGTTGTCTTTGTGTTTCCATAGGGCAAAATTAAGCTTTTTTGTTTAAAATAATTTTTATGCCTTATAAATTAAAACTCAATGATGCAAATTAATCAAGTTATACCCATTTTAGGATGAATCGGGTGTCGCTTCATTATACTCATTCTAAATAAATTAGATTATTTTAACAATGTCCTAACAAACTAATTTGTAACATTTCTTTTAGTTAGTAGTCTAATTATTAAAGTCATAAAAATGATTGAAATTAAAGATTTACACAAATCTTACAAAATCGGCAAAAACTCTTTACATGTTTTAAAAGGTATTAACTTCTCAGTTGAAGAAGGCGAGCTCGTTTCAATCATGGGATCTTCAGGTTCTGGAAAATCTACTTTACTCAATATCCTTGGTATGCTTGATGAAGCAGATTCAGGTTCTTATCATCTCGACGGCGTTGAAATCAAAAATCTTACCGAAAAAACAGCAGCTCATTATCGCAATAAATTTCTCGGCTTCATTTTTCAATCTTTTAATTTGATTAATTATAAATCCGCATTAGATAATGTAGCTTTACCTTTATATTACCAAAATATTAAACGTACAATACGTATGGAAAAAGCAATGTCATACTTAGAAAAAGTAGGTCTTGCCGATTGGGCAAATCATTTACCCAATGAATTATCTGGTGGTCAAAAACAACGTGTGGCTATTGCGAGAGCCTTAGCAGGTCAACCTAAAGTTATTTTAGCCGATGAGCTCACAGGTGCATTAGATTCTAAAACATCTTATGAAATTATGCATCTTATTCAAGAAATTAATGACGAGGGGAAAACCATACTTGTAGTAACCCACGAAGAAGATATTGCTCATATGACTAAACGTATTGTCAATCTAAAAGATGGTATAATTATAGATGACCGAAAAATAGAACAAGTTAAAGCCCTTGCTAATGCTTAGTCTCGAGCGCTGGTTAGAAGTTTTTGAAGCTATCAACAAAAATAAGCTACGCACGTTTTTAACTGGATTTTCTGTGGCAACAGGTATTTTGATTTTGGTGCTACTTCTTGGTATAGGTGAAGGTATGAAAAATGGCGTAGAAGAGCAATTTCAAAGAGACGCTACAAATCAGATTTCTGTTTATACTGGTGTTACTGGAGTTGAATACAAAGGTCTAAATCCTGGACGAAGAATTCAATTTAAGAATAATGATTATGATCTGTTAGTCAAAAATTTTGGAGATGAGTTAGAATATAAATCTTCAGTTTACAGAATATGGACCGGGCTGACAAGCTACAAAGATAAATCAGGGAGCTATAGAATTGAAGGGGTTTTGCCTGATTATCAATTTTTAGAAAACGCTGAGATTATACAAGGACGGTTTATTAATCATAAAGACCAATCAACATCTACCAAAGAAGTAGTCATTGGAAAAAAAGTCAGAGACGAACTTTTTGAAGACAAAAATCCATTAGGTAAGCTGATTGAAATTAAAGATATCAACTTTAAAGTGGTTGGGGTTTTTCAAGACCCTGGTGGCGATAGAGAAGAGTCCAGAGTATATATGGCAATATCAACTATGCAAAAAGTGTTTGGTGCTGGTCAAGATATTCGTAATATGAGCTTTACTATGCCAAAAGAAAAGTCTTTTGATGTGGCTTTAGAAAAATCTAATCAACTGATAAGCCAACTTGAAGCTATTCTCAAAGCTAAGCATACAGTTTCACCGTTGGATAACTCTGCCATTAATATCAGTAATTCTATTGAAACCTCAAAACGCATTTACGAGTTAACAGCCAATATAAAATTGTTTTTTTGGTTGATTGGTTTAGCAAGTCTGCTTGCTGGAATTATTGGAGTGAGCAACATTATGCTTATCATTGTTAAAGAACGCACAAAAGAAATTGGCATTAGAAAAGCCCTTGGAGCAAAACCTATAAGTATTGTCGGTATGGTTTTACATGAATCTATTTTTGTTACCGCCGTTTCAGGCTTTATGGGGCTTATTGTTGGTTTAGTTTTGCTTGAATTTGTTGGTCCTATGATTAATACTGAGTTTATTTCAAACCCTGAAGTGAGTTTTAACATCGCTATATCTACGGTTATTGTATTAGTTCTTGCTGGTGCTATAGCTGGATTTTTTCCCGCATGGCGAGGTGCTAAAATCAAACCTATTAATGCTCTAAGAGAAGAATAGTATGTTTAGTAAAGACAAATGGAACGAAATATTAGAATCACTGACATCAAATGTCTTTCGGACATTATTGACGGCCTTTGGTGTGTTTTGGGGAATTTTTATTCTCGTCGTATTATTAGCCGCCAGTAACGGGCTTGAAAATGGTGTAAGACAAGCATTCTCGGGTATAGCTACAAACTCCATGTTTATGTGGACTATGCCAACAACAAAAGCTTATGATGGCCTTCCAAAAGGCAGACGATTTAACTTTAAAATTGGAGATGTTGAAGCCTTAAAAAATAATGTTGATGGTTTAGAATACATCTCTCCACGCAATCAACTTGGCGGTTTTGGAGGTGGCAATAATGTTACAAAAGGTCTGAAATCTGGAGCTTACAATGTTTACGGCGACTATCCTGAAATCATCAAACAAGAGCCAATGGATATTGTTAAAGGTCGATTTATCAACCAAAATGATATTGAGCAAAAACGTAAAGTTGCAGTAATTGGCACAGGTGTTCAAAAAGGTTTGTATGATATTGGAGAAGAAATTTTAGGCAGTTACATAAAAATACAAGGCGTCAACTTTATGGTAATTGGTATATACGAAAAAACCAGTTCAACCCGTGGAGATTTAGAAGAGGCTCAAAAACAAATATTTGTTCCGTTTTCTGCCTATTCACAAGCTTTCAATATGGGCAATGTTGTCGGCTGGATGGCTATTACTGCTAAAGATGGCTACTCAATTACTAATTTAAAATCAGAGATAATTGATGTGATAAAAAAAAGACATCGTATCAATCCCGAAGATGAAAGTGCCGTTGGAAATTTTGACTTATATGAGCAATTTTCTAAAATAAGCGGATTGTTTTTAGCACTTAATGCTGTGGCTTATTTAGTTGGTATTTTAGTGCTATTTTCTGGAGTTATCGGAATTAGTAATATCATGCTTATCGTCGTCAAAGAACGCACAAAAGAAATCGGAGTGAGACGTGCACTCGGAGCTACACCATGGCAGATTAGAGGTCAGATTTTATCTGAATCTGTATTCTTAACCATTATCGCAGGAATGGCAGGAATTATATTCGCAACTTTTGTCATATTTATTTTAAATAAATTTTTCTTTGGGGCTTCAGCCTCTCCTGATAGTATGTTTGTCAATCCAAGCGTAGATTATGTTACTGTGCTCGTTGCATTAGGAATATTAATCTTTTCTGGGCTATTAGCAGGATTTATACCTGCACAAAATGCCATTCGTGTAAAACCCGTTGAAGCTTTAAGAAATGAATAAAAAAATAAAATCAAACCAAAAATAAATGAAAAAAGCAATCACCATTATCGTTTTAGTCCTTCTTGCTTTTCTTTTTGTAGGCGCTGTGTACTATTTGTATCAAAAAGACCAAGAACCACCAGTGACTTACCAAACAGAAACACCAACAACTGAAACTATAGTTAGAGAAACTATTGCTACAGGCACCATTACACCAAGAGAAGAAGTACCTGTAAAACCTAATATATCTGGTATTATTGAAAAAATATTGGTTAAACCTGGCGATACTGTACAGGCTGGAGAACTAATAGCCAAACTAAAGGTTGTGCCAAATGTATCTAATTTAAACAACGCTAAAAATCAGATCATGACAGCGAGAATTAATTTAGATAACGAAAGAAAAATATATAACCGTCAAAAAGAACTCTTTGAGAAAGGCGTAATTTCAGCCAATGATTTTGACCAAGCACAACGTTCTTTTGATATTGCTAAGCAAAATTTAGAATCAGCAAAAGAAACTTTTGAAATTATCAATACAGGAACTACTGCAGGTATTGGTGATGCAGCTACAACAGAAATAAAAGCGACGATTTCTGGGATGGTTTTAGATGTACCTGTCAAAGTCGGTAACCAAGTTATAGAAGCTAACAACTTTAATGAAGGAACTACAATTGCAACTATTGCAAATACCAACGATATGATTTTTAAAGGAAAAGTTGATGAGTCTGAAGTCGGTAAAATCAAAGAAGGTTTACCTCTTGAAATTACAATCGGAGCCCTTGAAGATGTCGTGTTTAATGCAACTTTAGATTATATCGCACCTCAAGGTGTTGAAGAAAATGGTGCTGTTCAATTTGAAATTGAAGGAACTTTATCTGAGCTGAAAGACGATGTTTTTATAAGAGCTGGACTCAGTGCTAATGCCTCTATTATTTTAGAAAAAGCTGAAGATGTTTTAGCCATTAAAGAAGCTTTGATACAATTTGATAAAGAAACCAAAAAACCATACGTAGAAGTTATGGTTGGCAATCAAAAATTTGAACGACGAGATATTGAACTTGGCATTAGTGATGGTATTAATGTTGAAATTAAAAAAGGGCTATCTAAGGATGACAAAATAAAAGTTTGGAATAAAGTAAAAGAGAAAAAACCAAGTGGTTTCGGTGGATAATTTTTTATACACATACATTTCAAAACGATTTCAAACATCTTTAAAAAAATAATACAGTTTATGAAAAAATTAGTTTTAATAATATTTTGTTTTTACTTTGCTCAAGGCTTTAGCCAAGAGAATGAAGCCAAAACCAAATGGACCTTAGAGGCTTGTATTAAATACGCATTTGACAACAATATAAGTATCAAACAATCTCAACTCGATATTGAGGATGCTGATATCAATAAAAGTGACGCTGTTGGTAATTTTCTACCTTCTTTAAATCTCAATGCGAGTAATAGTTGGAACTCAGGTCTTACTCAAAACATTACAACTGGTGTCCTTGAAAATCAAGTTACAAGAAACTTCTCTGCAGGAGCAACTGTTGGCATTAATATTTTTAGTGGGCTGCAAAATTGGCGAACTCTACAACGTGCAAAGCTGTCTCAATTAGCCAGTCAATATTCCTTAGAGCAAATGGAAGATGATATCGCTTTGTTTATAGCCAATGCTTACCTGCAAGTTTTAGTGAGTAAACAAACCCTAGCTGTTTTAGAAGAACAAAATCGAATCACCCAACAACAAATTGAGCAAACCAATGCTTTAATTAAAGCAGGAACCGTACCGCAAGGCGATATTTTAGAACTACAAGCTACCAATGCTAATGAGCAACAACAAATTATAGTGGCAGAAAATGATATTAAAATCTCTCTTATCAGTCTTGCTCAATCACTTCTAATAGATGATTATGAAAACTTTGATATTGCTGACGAGTCATATGATATTCCTATAACAGATATTATAAACCGAAATGTTAACGACATTATAGAAGAAGCCAAACAAGAGCGTTATGAAGTGAAAATTGCTCAAAAAAACGTGGAAATTGCCCAAAAAAACATTGAAATTGCCAAAAGTGCTTACTATCCAACTTTACGTGGTTTTTTTAACTACAACACACGTGAATCAAATAGAGATAGATTTGCCTCAGGTGGAATAGATCCAGATAATCCTACTCAACAAATAGGTTTTGTAGAAGATACTGGTGCTGCTGTTGTTGCTCCTAACTTTTTGATCGAAGCCATTGGACCAAGAGATTTTATAGATCAGTTGTGGAGAAACGATGGTATTTCTTATGGAATTCAGCTTAATATTCCTGTTTTTAATGGCTTTGCTACCCGTAATAATGTTAAACGAAGTCAAATTAATTTAGAACGGTCTAAAAATCAACTTCAACAAACAGAGCTTGATCTTGAAGCTGATGTATATCAAGCCTACGTAGATGCTCAAGGTGCTGCCAAAGCTTATGAAGCAGCCATGAAGTCTGTTGAAGCTCAGCAAAATGCCTACGATTTTGCCAAGGAACGATTTGATGTTGGCATGAGCAATGCTTTTGATTTAAGCCAATCTAAAACAAGACTAACCAATGCTCAAAACCAAATGATTCAAGCCAAATACGATTATATTTTTAGAATTAAAGTCTTAGAATTATTTTTTGGAGAACGCCCAGTTGATTAATTAAATCATTTTTATTTTGGCTTATATTTTATCCATTGAAACTTCTACAACCAACTGTTCAGTAGCTTTAGCAAAGAATGGACAGCTGATTGCTATGGAAGAAGATGACAAAAAGCAATATTCTCACGGCGAACAACTTCATCTGTTTATTGACAAAGTGATTAAGCAATCTGACCTTAAAATCACTGACCTTAATGCAATTGCTATCAGTAAAGGTCCAGGGTCTTACACTGGATTAAGAATTGGAGTTTCAACAGCCAAAGGCCTTTGCTATGCACTTGAGATTCCTTTAATTAGTATCTCAACTTTAAAAATATTAGCTAAACAAGTTGAACAACATCAAACTCAATTCCCTATCATTCCTATGATTGATGCACGGCGGATGGAAGTTTACACCTCCGTTTTTAATTCTAAATTCAAAACTTTGTCAAAAGTTGAAGCTAAAATTTTAAAATCTGATAGCTTTCAGGATTATTTTGATGTAAATGAAAAAATATATTTTATTGGCAATGGTGTAAGCAAGTTTAAAGAAATTTGTGACAATGTCAAAAAAGGATTTTTTATAGAAAACAAAAACCCCTCAGCAAAGCAGATGTGTAAGTTGGCTGATGAACTGTTTCTGAATAAAAACTTTGAAGATGTGGCTTATTTTGAACCTTACTATTTAAAAGATTTTGTTGGTGGTTAGTTTTTCAAGCTGTTATAATAACGAACAACTTGTATCATTTGGTTTTGGATTTCTTTATCGTCTCCTCTAAATTTAAAACCTTTATCTTTTATGTAATTTTTAATGTCTTTTTTATGATCAGAAAAAGCATCTAAGATTTTCTTTTTATGATCTTCGGCTCTTACATAAGTATCTCCAAACTTGATGATGTATCTGGTATCACTTTTAATGCTTGGAGGAATATCTTGCTGATAAGATGTTAAAGCTTTTGAACCAGGGATGAGTTCTTTAAAATATCGTTTATAAAGCACTGCTTCAGCTTTTGGTGATGTCAATTCAACAACATATCCATTTCCAGAATTATAGTGTTCCTCATTAATAACTTGAGGTGATTTAATCAAAACAAAAGTTTCACCACCCAAATTGTATTTATATCTTGGAGTCCTTTTCAAAGTTTTTAAAGATTTTGAATTTGGCTCTAACTTTATTTCAAAAACGTCATTATAGACATCGTATCTAAGATATGCTTGGGCTTTATTTTTAGATTTGCTATCGATGATATATCCAAACTGAAAATCTTCTGTTAAAAATGGAGAACCTTCAATATCATTGATGTCAAACTTTGAATTTTCTTTAAACCGCATGAAATAGGCATCTGAAATATCTCTATAATCTCTAAACCCCATCATTTCACTAATCTGTGCTTGTGATGGTGTGAGAAAACAAAAACCAGCTAAAATGATGAATAATTTATACATATTAAAATATTTTGATTTATAGTTGAATATATAAAAAATGATATAATTATGAAGTTTATGGAAGTTAATTAAATTGAAAATTTTGGCACTTTTAACAACCT
The DNA here is from genome assembly GCF_053628795.1 of Psychroflexus sp. MBR-150. NCBI lineage: Bacteria > Pseudomonadati > Bacteroidota > Flavobacteriia > Flavobacteriales > Flavobacteriaceae > Psychroflexus > Psychroflexus sp. MBR-150. The sequence goes on along the minus strand of NZ_JBRJHB010000028.1, from coordinate 5,118 downwards.
AACCAATTTTGATATTACTTTATTGGATTCAAATATTATTACAATTGAAAGTCAACCAGCACCAGAAAATAATACCGAAAAATACTTGGACACGTCGGTATTACACCTTCATCTTTTTATTATCGACATCATTAATTTAAATTGGTATAAGAATTTATTTTATATAAAAAAAAAAGGATATTCGCATTGAATATCCTTTTCTAATTATTAAGATTTAAAAGTCATTTATGCTTCAAAAGGTTCTATTGAAACATAAGATTTATCACCTTTAGATTTTTGAAACTTTACAATGCCATCAACTTTAGCATGTAGTGTATGGTCTTTACTGGCGTAAACATTTTCACCAGGTCTGTGAGCTGTACCGCGTTGTCTAACAATAATGTTACCAGCAACAGCAGGTTGACCACCAAATATTTTTACACCGAGTCGTTTTGATTCTGACTCTCTTCCGTTCTTTGAACTTCCAACGCCTTTCTTGTGTGCCATGGTTTTATGATTTAAAGTTTTCTATTGCTTCGATTAATTCTGCTTTCTTAAGGCTTGAGTAACCTTCTAAACCTTTGTCTTTGGCCATAGCTTTTAATTCGGCTACGGTCATATCTGAAAGTTTAACTTCACTTTCAGTAAGTTTAGTGGTTTGTTCTTTTTTTGTTGCTGATTTGGCTTCAGTTTTCTTTACTGATTTAGTCTCAGTTTTGGCTTCAGTTTTTTTCTCCGCTTTTTTAGCTCCTGAAGCTACAATACTTTCAATTTGGATTTCAGACAAATATTGTCGGTGTCCGTTTTTCTTTTTGTAGCCTTTTCGTCTTTTCTTTTTAAAGACAATGACTTTGTCACCTTTAAGGTGTCTTAAAATTTTAGCACTGACTTGAGCACCTTCTATAGCTGGGGCGCCAACTTGAACTTGACCATCGTTGTCTAAGAGAAGAACGTTATCAAAGTCAACCTTTGCACCTTCTTTGTCTTGTAAACGATGAACAAAAACTTTTTGGTCTTTTGCAACTTTAAATTGCTGCCCTGCTATCTCTACAATTGCATACATAGCTTAATGATTTTGTTCAATTTTTAAGGATTGCAAATGTAGAGTAAGTTTTTAAAATATACAAACTTATTTTTTAGGGTTTTTATACAATTGCATAATAGTAAGTGTTGACACTACTGAAGTGGCAAATCCCATAAGTGCTACTACAAAAATAAAAGTTCCGATAGTGACTTTAAAATGATTATCCCAACTGGTCAATAAGCTATTGATAAAATCAGGATTTAATTCTGTGGCATAAATAGCCATAAATATGGAAAAAATTATTGTAGCGATAAATCCAGCTATTAGACCACAAGAAAAACCAGTAGAGTAAGTGTAGTTTGGTCCGTGTTCTAAACGTTTGATACGAATAGCTTCAAAAATACCAAAACCAGTAATGACTGCATTAAAAAAACTATAAAACGGATTGGTGTGTAAACCAAATAATGATAACAATAAAAAATAGCCTATTAATGAACCACTTATAGCAATTCCAAAACGTAATGGTAAAAGGAATTTTTTCATAATTATGTTATTTTAAAACCCTAAGTTAAAAATTATTCTTAAATACGTCGAAATATTCTTAAATCCTTAACCATTTTAACAATTAAAAATACTTAAATATCACTGAAAACATCTAAAGCTTTATTGTAAGCCGTTTCAAAACGTGTCATTTTTACACCGTGACTAACTTTATGAGTATTGAAATATGATAAAAGTTTTTCTGTGGGCATATTACCTGTTAAATCATCTTTAGCCATAGGGCACCCGCCAAAACCTTGAATTGCACCATCAAATCTTTTGCAACCTGATTGGTAGGCGGCATCTACTTTTTCATGCCATGAATTGGGTGTGGTATGCAAATGTGCACCAAACTCTATGTTAGGGTATTTTGGGATAAGCTCTGAAAATAATTGATTAATAATTTTTTGGTTTGAGCTGCCAATTGTATCGGATAATGAAAGTATTTTAATTCCAAAACCAGAAAGTTTTTCTGTCCACTCGGCAACAATATCTGAATTATAAGGATCGCCGTAAGGATTGCCAAAGCCCATAGACAAATAAGCCACAACCTCTTTGTTATATTTGTTGGCCAAATCGATTATTGATTTTAGAATATCTATAGATTCTGCAATGGTTTTGTGGGTGTTTCGCATTTGAAAATTCTCTGAAATAGAAAATGGATAACCTAAATAATCAATTTCATTAAATTGACAAGCATCTTGAGCTCCTCTCAAATTAGCTACAATAGCCAAAAGTTTGGATTGCGTTTCTGATAAGTCAAGATGTTGTAGCACTTCAGCGGTATCTTTCATTTGTGGAATAGCTTTTGGCGAGACAAAACTGCCAAAATCTATCGTGTCAAATCCACAAGCTAAAAGACTCTGAATGTATTTAACTTTATCTTTTGTTGAGATAAAAGGCTTGATGCCTTGCATGGCATCTCTTGGGCATTCGATTAGTTTTACTTGAGACATGGCTCAAATATACAATTAATGTCTTTTTCAAAAAGCTTAATTTGGCATCATTTCATTTAAAATATTCCAAAATTTTTCATGAAAATTTAAAGACAACATACCATCATCTGGTTTTTTGCCCATCCTAACAATAACGAGTTTTTTGCTTGGCACAACATCAATAATTTGACCGTTTTTACCAAGGGCTGAAATCATATCTTCTGGTGCAGAAGGCACAAGGCTCTGTTGAATTGAGCTTGACATTGTTGGTAATATCACTTTGTCTTTCCCATTGAGCCACCACAAATAGCCATAAGATGGATTTAGAGTTTGAGAGCTTGTTGTCATGTTTTCAAAATATGTTTTGTCTTTCAAAATTATTTGATTATTCCAAACGCCTTGATTTAAAATAAGTAACCCAAGTCGAGCTGCACTTCGAGGTGTGCTAAGGTATAAATTGATATTCTCTTTAAATGATATCCACCTGCCTTTCATCCCAATTTTGGACGCTAAATGGCGTCGGGTAAATTGATTAAATTTTTGACCAGTAGCATTTTCTATAACCTGACTGAGTAAAGTATAAGGTGCATTGTGATAATACCATTGCTCGCCAGGTTTAGCTTTATAGGTTAAACATTTTGGTTTTATACAATTTTTATTTTTTACTGTATAATCAAGACCCGTAGTCATTGTTAATTGGTGCTTGATCTTAATTGCATCTTCCTGTTTCTTTGGCATTGATGTCCATGACCCTAAATATTGATTAGTAGAGTTTTCAATATTTAAAAAGCCTTGCTCTTGAGCTATACCGACTAAGCAGGCAGTTAGTGTTTTACCAGCTGAAGCCCAATACCAATAAGAACCTTTATCAAAATCGCGACCTCTTAAATTTTTTCCCCAATATTTTTCTATTAAAATCTTACCGTCTTTTAAAACTATAAAAGCCCTTGTATTCCCTTGTTTAAGAAAGTTAGATAGACTATCTTTTAAATTGACTTTCCATCTTTCTGCTTCAAAATTTGTTTTCGTCCAATCATCAGAATTATTTGGAGGAAAATAGATCGACGATTTTATCTCCTGACCATTAATGGTTGAAATGCTTATAAGAAATAGCAAATACATTAGGTATTTCATGACTTTGAATTTGTCTATAAAAATAGTCTAAAACTAATTATCTTATTAAATCATAGCCTTGAAACTTATAAATCATAGTCTTAAGCTTAGGTTTTTTACCTTGAATAATCTCTAAGATTTTTCAAATTCAATTTTAAACAAATCTGCAGCAATGCCATCGGAAAGGAATTTGGCTTTTGAGGTGATTTTGAGTTTGTTATCAAAAATATCTATATTATTTTCAATGAGATGTGGTTGTGCTTGAAGCATTAAATAGTCCAAATAATTTAGCCCAAATAAAGATTGAATTTCATCTAAATCAACACCTGATTGTGTGCGTAATCTCGTCATGATGTATTCGTTATATCGGTCGGTCTTACTCAGGTGTTCTGAAGTGATAGGTAATTCACCTTTTTCAATAGCTTTGATGTATTTAATGTTGTTTTTGATGTTCCAAAATCGCTTGTCGTAACCGTTATAACTGTGAGCTGATGGACCAACTCCGAGATAAGCTTTGCCTGTCCAATAAGCTAAATTGTTTTGTGAAAAATAACCAGGTTTTCCGAAATTTGAAAATTCGTAATGTTCGTAGCCACGAGAAGTTAAGGTTTGATAAAGTTCATCAAAATGCGTTGCTGATTGCTCATCATCTACGGGTGGAATGATTTTTTTTTCAATAAATTTTTGTAAAGCGGTGTCAGGCTCAACTGTCAAGGCATAACAAGATAAATGTGGCACATCAAAATCTAAAGCAGTTTGTAGGTTTGCTTGCCAATTTTGTAAACTCATTTCTGGCATGCCGTAAATCAAATCGATGGAATAGTTGTCAAAATAATCTTTCATCAATTTGATACTTGTTTTAGCTTCATTGGCATTATGAGCACGATTCATCTGTTTAAGGTCTTTTTCAAAAAAAGATTGCACGCCCAAACTCAATCGGTTGATACCTTGTTGTTTTAAAGTTTTTAAAAGTTGTATTGAAATGTCATCGGGATTAGCTTCTAAGGTAATTTCTGGATGCTTATCGACTTTAAAATGTTTGTAAATCGTATTAAAAATAGAGTCTAAATCTTGTTCGGACAATAAACTCGGTGTTCCACCACCAAAATATATATTTTCAACAGGTTGCTTTAATTCTTCTTTTCTAAGTATTAATTCTTGACCAATGGCATTGATGAGTTGGTCTTTATGTTTAAGTGAAGTTGAAAAATGAAAATCACAATAATGGCAGGCTTGTTTGCAAAACGGAATATGAATGTAGATACTGGCCAATTGAGAAGTTTTGAACGCAAATTTAAGGTTTATGTTTCTCGCTCAGGTGCAAAGACGTTAAGTTTTTTTAATCATTATAAAATACTTTTTTTTTGCCACTAATGCACTAATCATTTTGCATTCATTCGTGCATTCGTGGCTGATAGAACATTCCTTTTTATTGCCACTAATGCACTAATCATTTTGCATTCATTCGTGCATTCGTGGCTGATAGAACATTCCTTTTTATTGCCACTAATGCACTAATCATTTTGC
>NZ_JBRJHB010000027.1:0-22499 GCF_053628795.1 Psychroflexus sp. MBR-150 | reverse complement strand
AAAACATCAAGGGATCAATGAAAAACCAATTGAAAAATATAAAAATGCAGCCTAAAAAATCAACTAAGAATCAACTGATAATGGTCTAAACAAATTGAGGTATTTTATTTCTATCTCCTGTTCTATTATAGGTATTAGTAAATAAATCTATAAATCCGACTTTTCTATCAAGTTTGGCAATAGTGTCATTATAAAATGAAGCTGACTTGATTTCTAAATCTTTGATGTTTACATAATAATCAGTAGAGATAAAACAATATTTCACCAAATATTCATAATAATTAGACAACCCAGAAGAGTGTTGTGTCAAGTAATTCCCTATAAATGTAAGATGCCCTAAACCAATAAAAACACCATATATTATATCAACAGTCTGTTGGTCATATTCAGGAACACCCAAATTGGTTTTAAGTTTCAATTTCCCATTATCCAATTTTTCAAGTACACTAAAATGCTTTGAACCGTCTTCAAGCCAAATTTCTCCGTTATATATTTTCTTTTTAAGCATTCATTCAGCACTTTCTGATTAAATAATAAATAACTGAATATCAGAACTTTTGCTATTATTTCCGAATTCTAATTAAATAAGATTTTATTTTTCTGTTTTACAATTAAATAAAAAGTTATTGATATTCAATTACTTAAATATTTTTTCCTTTTTCAAATTAAATAAAAACATTACGCCCAATAAGGAATATAAATACTAAACTTTTTTGACACGTTATCAGGGTCTTTAGCTTTTATTCTGCCTGCTTCAATAGCTTCTTTTATGAGTAATGAAATTTGTGCCGCCTGTTTATCATGCATTCCAAATCGCTTTCTTAATGATGTATTATTAAAACCACCACTTCCATAATACTCAATTATACTATGTTGATAACATGCTTCTATTCTTTCTTCATTAGTCATATCTGCATATTTTTTTGGTGCAAACATGGTGACTTTAAAAGAATTTTCGAGTTCTTCGAATTTTAATGGCGGAAGACCATATAGTTCTATTGCAATAACAGCTTTTTCAAAGCCTGATCCTCGTTCCTCGCAAATATTATAGCGCCTAAATGCCGACGCTAAAATTTCATTTCTAGACTCTGGAGTAGTTCTAATAAGCCTATCTATTTTTTTTGATGGTAATAACTTACCTGGATTTGAAAATACTATCCTATCTTCAAAAATCTCTACCATTGGTCCTGAACCTCTAATAGTGAAATCTTGATGAATTAAAATATTTGCTATTAACTCTCTTAAAGCTTGTTCTGGATATAGAGAAGTATCTACCCTTAAAGCATTTTTGATAATCTCACTATCTTGCAGTAAACCTTGAATAAACTGAATTAAAGCTTCAAAACCAACGGCATAACCTTTACTGTCAGGAAACTCTTTACTTGAACCTGACTTATTTTTCCCTTCATATTTTATCAGACGAACAGCTTTTCTAGTTAATCCATCAAATTTTGATAAATCTTTAGCAGCAGCTATAGCACCAAAATTGGTAATATAAAAACCTTTGCCATCAATATCAACTATCATTTTCTCATCAACTAACCAACTTAAAATTTCTTTTACATCTGTGGGAGTTGGTTTTTTAAGAAGTTCTAATATTTTATCGTATTCTAATAATGTTAATACTTCAAGCTCTGTTAACAGCTTTGAAGCATGTAGTTCTTCCCATGTAGGTGTTTTACTATTTAACATTAAAGCTCCTACATCTTGTCTTGAAGCTTTTCTTGTTGTACCTCCACTTCTTATAAAGCTTTGTTCTAAAGTTTTTCTAGCAATATGAACAGGTTTTATAGCGCTTTCTTGAATGTAAATAAGGAGTATTTCTTTCTCTCTATAGGTTTCTATAGAATGATCTATTCTTACCAATGGATCAACTCCATCTCTGCATAATGACGATAAACGATCAACTATATTATCCGCATTATCTTTCTGAATACCGACGACTGAAGCAGTTCTGTTTTCAATACCAAAAGCTAAAAAACCTCCTCCTGGTAAATTAGCAAAAGCTGAAATATGCTGACACAGTTTATTGTTGTTAGGTGATAAATCTTCTTTCCAATCAATCTCATTAAGTTCAGAAGGTACCTTACCTAAGGACTTATCTAAATAATTTAAAGCTTTTGAAATCCAATTTTTCATTTTAATTGTTTTTATACTTTCCTCTTTCCTCCGCAACCATCCTCAATTCCTGCTCAGCCTCACTAATATCCCGAATAGACTCGGGGCGCCTTACAGTTACCTGCCCATTCATCAACATCGGTAATAACCAATCCCGTAATTCAGCGAGTTTTTGGTTTTCTTGTTCTATTATATCTTGTTTATTAAATATAGGTCTTACAATCTTTACATAATTATCAAGGACATGTTTTGGTGGTATAGAAATTTTTATTGTTTTTAAAACTGACGCAGAAACCTCCTTAAAAGTTGATCCTGAAGAATAAGCTTCAATTTTGGGTATTTGTTTTTTTACGCAGTAAAAAATAAATTCACTTGGATAATGCTCTTTGGGAACAAATGATTTAAAGCCTTGATTAGTAGTAACATCTTCTCTAGAAATCGCTAAATAGCCAATAGGTGCTCGAGAACTTAGTAATACTGTATTTTTTGGCATAATTTTTAGTGAAGCACTTTTAACACCTTTTTCAGTTACATCCCATTCTCCCCTAGTGATATATTTTTTTCCTTTATTTGAAGATAAATCTTTTGGTGTTATCCATGGTATATTTTTATCTATTGTAAAATTTTCACTTACAGCTTTAGAAGGTGTACTACCACCAATAATTTTTGAAATAGTTTCGAAGGTTCCATTTCCCCACCCCATAGGAATCTCCCGTTTCAACTCTTCATTATACACCATCTTCCCACCAGAAGATTTATAAGGCTTCTCGACTCCGCTCGAAGTGACATAAGGAAAGTCAAACTGTACAAACCAATACTCATATAGGGTTTTTGCCATGGCTTCTAACTTGGCGTTGATTTGGTTATTGACTTCTATTTTAGCGTCTAAATCGGATAAAACTTTGGCGATTTGTTTTTGAATATTAAGATTGTTATGAACCCTAAGTTTTATATTTTCAAAATTTTTTTTATTTAAATTTGGCAAAGATGTACTACCCTTCGCATTTAGCCTTAATATGTCATAATTATTAATAAATTGATAATACAAATAATTATAATCATATATTGATTCATTTACAATCAAAGAGTTTATTTGTTGATTCGTAAGACATTCATTTTTATTTATTGTAACCTTACCCATTGCTGAACCAATACATGAAACTAATATACTGTTTGCTTTAATAATCTTATTTTTAAATCTATTATAACCTATTTCAGAAATATATCTTTTGGATCTATGAATATTTTTAAATTCCCAATTATCAGAAGGTGTTACAAACATGTATTTATTTCCAAAATCTTCTGGATTTTTAGATGATGGAGTTTTTCCAGTTATTACATTCCCTGCATCTCGAACTTTGATTATTTTGAATCTATTATTCATAGCTCAACCCCTTCAAATTACTTTTAATCTCACTTTCCAACCGAATACTTTCTGTAAACAACTCGCTTAAATCTTTTTCAAAACCTTGCATTTTAGTTTCAAATTCTTCGGCGGTAATGTCCACATACTCAATTTTAACTTCAAAATATTGTCCTGCGCTAAGGGAGTAGTTTTTAGCTTTTATTTCTTCATAATCCACGACTACCGAAAAGTCATCAACGGCTTCTTTGAGATTAAAGGTATCGATGATTTTTTGTTCTTCAACTGCGCTTAAAACCGTTTTTTGATTTTTGCCTTCTTTTACTTTTTCGCCTAGATTAGACGCATCCAAAAGAACGACTTTACCATCGTTTTGCTTGTCTAAAAACACAATTGACACATTGGTGCCTGTGGTGGCAAAAATATTAGACGGCATACTCACTACCCCTGCCAACATTTTATCCTTGACCATTCGCTCCCTAATTTTCTTATCCAAGCCTGATTGGGCGGTTATAAAACCTGTAGGTACAACGACTGCGGCTTTTCCGTTTTGGTTTAAGGAATGCATGATGTGTTGTAAAAACAAATCGTAAATCGCCATGGCGCTCTTTTTCTTTTTCGGTACGTTGGGAATGCCTGCAAAAAAGCGTTCGTTATTGGCTTTAGTGTCTAAATCGTCTCGGTATTCGCTAAAGTCCAGTTTAAATGGTGGATTGGAAACGATATAGTCAAATTTCATCAACGAGCCATCGTCTTTTTTGTGGTAAGGCGATAAAATGGTATTTCCCCGAATGATGTTTTGCAATGAATGCACCAATCCATTCAAAATTAAATTCAAACGTAAAAGCTTCGATGATTTTTTAGAAACATCTTGTGAGTAAATGGTACATTTATCTTCACCAATGGCGTGTGCCAAATTCATCAAAAGCGTTCCTGAACCCGCACTTGGGTCGTAACAGGTTACGTTTTGTACGTTTTCGTCTTCATCGACCATAATGGAAGCCATAATTTTGGCTACCGCATGTGGCGTGTAATATTCGGCGTAAGTACCACCGCTATCATTGTTGTAATCTTTGATTAAGTATTCAAAAATGGTAGCGTAAAAATCGTATTTTTCATTAAATATTTCTTCAAAACTAAAGGTGACTAACTTGTTAATAATAGCTTTACAAAAGGCGTTACGCTCTGATGTCTCCACAATTTCGCTGATGCGTTCAAACAATGGTTCTTTTGAACCGCCAGTGGTCTTTACCGCAAACACTTCGTTGTTTTGGATAGCGATATCCATCATAGTGTCATCAAAGGTTATAGCAAAATCTGCTGTGTTTTGAATTTCAAACAAATGTTCAATAAAATGGTGTTGTTGTAGAATTGCCGTGCTCGCTCCTAATTGAAGGGTTAAAAACTCGTATTCTTCTTCAGACATGGCTTTTAGTTGGGCTTGCCACGCTTTGGGGTCTTTTGCGTCTAAATCTTTATTGAGTTGTTTGATTTCATAGGCAAATTTGTCGTTTAAAAACTTGTACAAAAACACCTGCGTTATGATTTTGTATTCATCGCCATCGTTGCCCAAACCATAATTGGAACAGATTCCCTTTAGATCATCGATTAGGCTTTTCACCTGGGTTTGAAATTGTATGGTTGTAGTCATGTATGTTTTGTAATTGCTAAGCAGTTTGATTATTAAATTCGTTGACGTATTCCTGAACTACTAAAGAGTTGATGAATTTGGAAGTTTCTGCATTGAGTTGAATCTTGTTTTCTTTTGTAAATTGGTCAATAACCAATTTAATCATCATTCGGTTGAGATAACCTTCATTATCTAAAATGTGATGGTTTTGTAGGATTTGTGAATCGGCATTTTCTTTTACCGCCATCAAAGCTTCATGCAGTTTTGATTCTAGTTGTGTAAATCCGCCTTTCTCTTTTAAACGTTTGTGTATTCTACAGTATTTAGGGTCGCCTTCATATTTTTCTTTTAACTGATTATTTCTACGGTTCAGTTCTTTTATTTTCTCATGAATATCTCGCAAGGTACCAATATTGGCTTTCATGTCTTGCTGGGTCACTTCATTGAGTTTTTTCTTTTTGAAAAGCTTTTCCAATTCTTGATACAAACTCACAAATTCAGGATCTTTTTTATCAAAATTACCCGCTAATTCTTCTCTGGTTTTGCGAAGCGTATCTTTCAGTTGATCGGCTAAAATCAGTTCTTCTTCCCTGATTTTGGTGAATTGAAACACTACATCTTCCAAAGCAACATTGAGTAAATTGGTTGTCTCAGTATCATTTTCAACCGCTTCTTTGGCGTTTAGAAAGTTCAGGTGATTGCTGGCTTCACTATGTAAACGGTTCAAGGTTTTGAAATCGATTTTTTCAAGTAAATCAAAATGACCAAATAAACGAATCATATTGTACAAGCTTCTAGCATGATCCAATGCTTTTACAATTTTAGAAAGCTGTTTCTTATCTGAGATTTCGCTGATTTGCTGTTGAAAAATCTCTTTGTTTTGGGTATCGAAATGAAAAAGCGTTTCTTTTATTTCAGCAATTTCTTCTTCAATTTCTTCTCTCGATTTAAAAATGTTGCTGTAGTTTTCCATTTCATCACCAAGCACATCCTGCAATTCATTAAAATAATCTCGATTGGTTTTGTTGAATTCTTCTCTTATATCAGCAAAATCGACGACGTAACCATAACGGTAATCTTTATAGGTTCGGTTAACACGAGTCAAGGTTTGCAATAAATTATGTTTTTTGATTAATCTGCCGATGTATAACTTTTTTAATCGTTTGGCATCAAAACCTGTCAGCAACATATTGTAAACAAAGAGCAAATCAATTTTTCCGTCTTTAAAATCTTCAACTTGTTGTTTGCGTTCGTCTTTTGTACCAATGTCATGAAGAATTAAAGCGGCAGATTTTACCTTGCGTTTTTCCTTTTGTTGACTTTGATATTCTGATACTGGTTCGGCAGCTTGATGTATTTCATGTTCTGATGAAACTTTTTCCTGATTAATTTTTAAATTAAATAATTCAAAAAGTTGTTTGGCTTGATTAGAGCTATCGCATACCACCATTGCGCCAACGCTTGAATCATTCATCAATCTGAATGTTTCAAAATCGTCAATAATATATTTAAGCATTGGCTCCACAAATTTGGGGTGCGAATAGATTTTTTGTTTTGGAATTTGTCCTTCTAAAACTTCAATGCCTTTTAAGGCTTCCGCAAGAATCATCTTGTATTCTGTAGAAATTTCTTCTCTAATTAATCGAAGCGTGTAACCGTCAGCAATCGAAGCGTTATAATAATACTTGTGGATATAATCGCCAAACAAGGTTTTGGAATTGTAATCGTTTCCTAAAAGTGGTGTTCCAGTTAAACCAATTTTAATGGCGTTTTTATCTGAAGTTTCTAAATTAGCTAAAAAGCTCCCTTTAGGATTATAACTTCGGTGGACTTCATCTAAAAAATAAATACGTTGCACATTAATATCGTAATCTTTTTCAGTAACCACGGTTGATTCTTCTGAAAACTTTTGAATGTTGACTACAGTAATTTCTGCTTGACCACGTTCATTAGTAACAGCAGCCGTTGATTTGACATCACTTACAAACTCATTTCTTGAGTTTACTGTATTCACTACCAATCCACGAGCAGAAAATTCTCGCTTGGCTTGAGTCAATAAATCCAATCGATCAACTACAAAATAAAATTTTGGAATAATATTTTGCTTTTGGTAATAGTCAGTTAAAAATTTTACATTGAAGTAAGTCAATGCTGTTTTTCCACTGCCTTGTGTATGCCAAATAATTCCTTTTTTGACGCCTTCATTCAACTTTTGTTCAATGGCTTTGGTAGCGAAAAGTTGCGGATAGCGCATAATGTGTTTTTGCAAGCCTGAACTTTCATTTACATAAGCAATGGCGTATTTTAAGACAAACTTCAATCTATCTTTAGCGTAAAGCGAAGTTAAAACTCGATTGGTTGGTCTTTCTGGATGTTTGTTAGTCAAAAACTCAGGACTGTTTTTGATTACTACTAAATTATTATCTTTTAAAAAAAAATCTTCTACGCTCTCATCTTCAGGCTTTAATAGTTTGTTGAGATTAAACTTTTCTTCTTCCCGAAAGTAATTAAAAACAGGTTTACCATAAGCTGGTGAAGCGTAAAAAACACCTTGTATGGTATCTATATCGGTATTATCATATTCCATATTATTAGAGAAAACCATAAACTGGGAAATATTGACAAATCGCCTATGCTTTTTATTACTAAACCTCACTTTTATTCGTTTTCGCTCCTCTATAATTCCGTTTTTGTTATTCGGAATTTTCACTTCAATAAAGGAAAGCGGTAAACCGTTAATAAGCGTAATAACGTCAGGGCGAAACTCATCTTCACCGTTTTTGTAGGTAAGTTCAGTTACTACATTGAAGCTATTATTATCAAAATTATCGAAGTCGATAAGTTTTATACCAGCCTCCTGTATTAGTCTTTCGTAAAAGGCTCTGCCTAAATCTTCATTGTCCAGTAAAAGTTTTACTTCGTTAAAAACCCATTTAGCTTCATCGGAATCTATCTCTGTATTTATATGTTTTAAGCTGTCTATAAAAATGTCCGTAAAAATATTAGTCTCCTTATCCCACGAATGATTTTTTAACGAAATATATTCATAACCGAGTCGAGTCAAGTGTAATATAGCGGGAATTTTAACTCTGGAATCTTCATTAAAAAGCATAAAGAAAGGGATTTTCGACTAAAGTTTGAAATTACATATTTTTTTTTGAATTGGTAAGAAACCTTATTATTTAATTCTTATTCAATAAAAATATAAATCTTTTCGGTTATTAGAGTTGATTTTGCTCTTATTCCTAAGAATTCTTCTCCACAAACCCCTGATAAACCTCAGCCCGTTTGCGTTCTTGCTGTGCTTGGTTTCGATAAACTTTTACCAGATTTTGATGTTGCTGTTTTTGGCTGTTATAACTCGTCAAACCCATCAGTAATAAAACGGTGCGTGTGATAGGAAAAGTTAAAGTAATTATATCCAAAATATTAGCAATAACGGCACCTGTGGTGTTTTTATCACCACCTTTTGCGTGTTTTGGAAACCACAACAGATGTAGTTTGAGGTATTCACCAAAACTAAAAAATTCTTGTTGATCGGCCAGTTCTTGATATTGTTTTGCACGCTGCTCACAAGCCTTTATAGAGACTTCAAGGGTTTCAACAAAAACGGCTTTGGTCTTTTTAACAATTTCATTGAGTTGATCATAAACCTTAGCATCTTTATCTTCGGTAAAACTCATCACGTCGTCCACATCACTGACTTTGTGGTTAAAGCGTTTCAGCATATCAAAGAGTTGTTGGCTTTCTTCTATATCGAGATAACCGTCATCTACAAAAGCACGAGCTTCATTTTTAATAACGATAAACGCTCCGCCGAGTTTAGAAATTAAAGTATTAGGTTTATAACCTGTTTTAAAATTTATGGCGCTGTCAAATTTAGCTTTAACCTCCTGTATAGGCTGTGCTTGAGGCTGTTGTGTTTTGTAATGTTGCTGTTTTTGTTGGTAAGATGGTGCACGTCGTATCGGTATAGCGTGCCGATCTTTAAAAATAGCATTGCTGGCTACTCGTCCTAAATCTCGACCCACTTGATTGATGGCACTTTGTAAAAATCCCATAGGCTAAACTTTAATAAGTTAAAAGTTCTAAATTATAGAATTTAACACAAATAGCGTTTAAAATAATATAAAATAACCTGTGTTCAATTTAAACAACTCAATTATATAAAGTTTTAAAATTGAGCGTTTTGTAAGTAAAACGGAGAAAAATAACAGCGAAATTTAGACTAAAATTATAACTCAGTTATATTTTCTTTGGTCAATCTAAGGTTAAAATAGCCTTGTTTTTTTACTATCAAAATAGTTTCAAGAAATCATTTCAAAAGCCTTTCCAATAATATTATCGCTATCCAAATTTTGCATAGACACTTTAATATCATAATACTCCTGAATATGTCGCCTAATAACTAAACCAAACTTAGGTATCCCAATATCTTCTTTCATAGATTGGTACTCAAATTTAGCTCGATTTTGACTATAGTTCATAAACGTTTTAAACATTTGTAAGCTATATATTACGGGTAAACCAGAATCTTTAAAATAAACTTCCAATTCATTTAATTGATCTTCAATACTTGTCAGCGTTGGTTGGTCAATATCAGATTTGCGTATAAGAAGTTTTTTTAAGCAAAAGTAGTTGTATTCTTCAATCTCAAGTTTAAGATAATCAGCAATCTCATTGGTGAATAAATATTGTCTATGTCCTACACTTGCAGAACAATAAATTTCATCATAATATTTTTTAGCAGTTTTATGGCATACATTTAAAACATAAGCAAGTTCTATAGGTTGTATAACCCGAATTTTACTTTGATATGTTGCATTTGATGCTTTCACCGCTAGGTCTTTTATGTTAAACCTGATTTAAAAACTTCTGCTTGTTAATAATATGTTAAAATATTTAATTTTTTTTATAAACTCAATATCAAATACTTAAAACACAAAAACGTACATCAGCAAACCTAACAAACAATTATAAAACAAGTTGTGACAAGTAAAATCCCAACAAAATCAAGCACTAATAAAACACCACAACCCACTACCCACTAAAAACTACTAGCTAAAAACTACCAACTACACACTACCCACTAATTTCCTCCTACCCTCAAGTATAGCTTAAGTATGGTTAAAGTATCAAAACAAGAAACTTGTTAAATTGGAAAAAAAGATGTTAAAATGGAAAATAATCCGAGTATAAAAAAAATATCCCTTGATATAAGAAATACTACTTACTATTGAGAAAATTGTTAAAATTAGTTTGTATCAAGCATCTACATTTGTTCTTGCAACACCGAAGAGCGGATTGTCTATTTTAAAAGTTAATCCCAACATGTTATCCGGATAAAGGATTGACGAAGCTTCAAGACAAAAAGCTCAACGGCTTGCAAAACTTTTAGTTTAATTTTTAAATAATAATAAGATGGCCCAACAAAAGTCATTAATTAAAATCGAAGGCACTCTAGATGGGTTAACCTTCTACCGAGATCAAGACGGGAAATATCGTGTTAAGACCAAAAGTGGTATTTCAAAAAGTAGAATCAATAATGATCCTGCTTTTGAAAGAACCCGAGAAAACGGCAGAGAGTTTGCGGAAATTACCCAATCAGGTAAAAAATTACGTAGAGCTTTATCAACTTTATTGGCAGATGTTCAAGACAATACTAAAGTGTACAGATTAACCTCTGTGTTATCAAAAGTTAAAAACTTGGACACCACATCAATTCGTGGCGAACGTAAAGTAAGTTTAGGTTTAGCTACACCTGAAGGCAAAAACATACTCAAGTATTTTGACTTCAATGCTAAAGCGAGAATGGATGCCGTATTACGAACCGATTATCAATTGGACACAACCAATGCTGAAATCAGCATTCCAGAATTTGTACCACAGATTAATTTAAACACCCCACAAGGTGCAACTCACGTCGAAATAAGTGCCACATGGCTAAATTTTGACTTAGAAGCCAATTCTGGAGATATGGTGATAAGTAATAAAGAAAATTTGCAGATTGATAATAACGAAACTAATGTCATTCTCAGTTTTTCTCAAAGTCCTTCAAGTACTGGTATAGATTATTATCTGTTAAAAATAGCATTTTTTCAAGAGATTAATACACAACAGTACATACTCAATAACGGAGCGTTTAATGCCATGCAAATCATAGAGATCATCTAAGTATCGTTTGCCATATTTGTATAAAAGCTGTCTTAATTAAACCTAAGACAGCTTTTTTTATGAAATTAAATTTTAAGCATAAGCCTAAAATAACCTGTGTTCAAAATTTAAATAACTCGATTTGATAAAGCCATCAAATTGAGTGATTTTTCGGAATAAAACGGAATCCCAAAACTATGCTCGGAAATATCAAAATTAGGCTTGACAATGAAAACATAACTGTTGTCAATTCGTGTTTTTACTAAAATTCATTATGCTTTTAAGTCGAACTCACGTTAACTGTAGAAATATCTTGCATAAGTGTGAAACTTCAGAATGTCAAATATACATATCTTTGTAGCAAAATAAAGTCTTGTTCAAAGTCATTTACACTATTCTATATATCTTATTTAAGGCCATTTCGCTATTGCCTTTTAGGGTTATTTACATTATTTCAGATCTCTTTTACTTAATAACATTCTACGGTATTGGGTATCGAAAAAAAGTTGTGTTGGAAAATCTAAAACTTGCTTTTCCTGACTATGACCCATCGCATCGAAAAAGAATTGCTAAAGATTTTTACAAACATTTTTGTGATATTTTTCTTGAAATGATTAAACTTTTAAGCATTTCTGAAAGCGAAGTTTTGAAACGTTTTAAAATCAAAAACCCTGATATAATTAAAACAATTGAGGCAGAAAACAAATCTATTATTTTCTTATATGCTCATTATGCAAGCTTTGAATATTCTGCCGCTTTTACACTATATAAGCCTGACTTCAAGGGTTATGGTGTTTATAAACGCATAAGAAATAAAGCCGTGGATCAACTGATGAAAAAAATTAGAAGTCGATTTGGCGTAGAAATGATCGATAAAAATGACGTCCCAAAAATCATGATGAAAAATCAGGCTAATCATCAGAAAGCCATATATGGTATGATAGCTGACCAATCTCCAAAAGCCGATAACATTAAGCATTGGACTACTTTTTTAGGAGTTGAAACGCCTGTTTTTGTTGGAGCAGAAGTCCTTGCCAAACGCTTAGACCTTAGCGTGTGTTATATGAAAATAGAAAAGAGCAAACGCGGATTTTATGACGTCGAACTTATTCCTATTACTACTAAGGCTAATAAATTAAATAATTATGAGATTACTGACATTTATTTTAAACATTTAGAACAACAAATTTTAAAAAAACCTGCTTATTATTTTTGGTCTCATAAACGCTGGAAACATAAAAGGCATAATTTTAAATAAAAGACTTTTTTTAGTTTGATAAAATTATCCTATTTGGTCCTTCTAAACCCACAACAAATACCCCTTTTACACCTCTTGATTTAAGAGTGTTTTTATGTGCTTCGGCTTCTGAACGCGTAGAAAAAACACCAGAGAAATAGCGTGTATATCCATCTGAAAATTTGAAGTGATATTCTCCACTGACACTTGGAATGTCAATAACTTTTGAACTTAAGGATGCAGCAATTTGAACAGTAAATATTTTTGGGCTATCTGATGAAAAATCATAAGTTTGGGTTACAACTTTTTTAGTTGGTGGTAGAGTTGAGGCTACATTTGATTTATCTTTATTTGCTTTTTCTTGTATTTGAGCATTTATACTAGCTCTCATCTCTGCTGGAGTTTCATTTTTGTTTAAAATGATAAATTCAGATCGACGGTTTAAAGCGTGTTCCTCTTCAGAGCATTCTACACCATTGCTACATTTATTGATCAATTGACTTTCGCCGTAGCCTTTTCCTGAAAGCCTATTAGAATTAATGCCTTGATTGATTAGATAATCAACGGTTGACTCCGCACGTTCTTGAGATAAAACCATATTATAATTATCACCTGCACGACTATCTGTATGCGAACGAATATCTATTTTCATCGAAGGATATTGTTTCATCAGTGTAGCAATTTTTTGAAGTTCTACACTGGCTTGAGATGTTATATTTGACTTATCTAACTCAAAATAAATCGGATCTAATTGAAGAATTTTTCTTAGGTCATCTCCTTTTTCAACTTTCTTAACACCAAGATTTTCACCAACTTCCATAAACACAACATCTTTGAAGTCTTTTTCATATGCATTAGTGGTTTTAAAAGGTTTTTCTGTTGTTTTATAACCATCTTTTTCAATTCTTACAATATATCTTTTATTGCATTCAACATCAAAATCATATTCGCCGTTGATATCTGATTTTGTAACTGAAAGTTGATTTAAATCAGCATCGAATAACTTTACTGTGACAGTGGCTATAGGTTCATTAGTATCTTTATCTCTAACTGTACCTGATAGATATTGTTTACATTTTGTTATTAATTCCTCGTTTTGAATAAATCTAAAAATATCATCTTCTTTAGCGTCTTCATTTCTGTTTGTGGCAAAAAAACCAATTTTGCTTTTTCCGTCTATAATAAAACTAATATCATCTTTAATACTATTTATAGGACGACCAACATTTAAAGGGTCTCCAAAGGTTTTATCGTTTTTAAGTTCACTCACAAAGACATCATAACCTCCTAAACCTGGATGACCATTGGAAGAGAAAAACAATAGGCTGTCATTGCTTATGAAAGGAAAACTTTCACGCCCTTTTGTATTGACTTTAGAACCTAAATTGATAGGCTCACCAAAACTGCCATCACTATTAATATCAACTACAAAGATATCAGACTTTCCTTTTGTTCCAGGCATGTTAGAAGCAAAATAAAGTTTGTCTTCATCTGGGCTTAAAGCAGGATGAGCTGACGAGTAATCATCACTATTAAATGGTAATTCTTCTGGGGTTTGCCATTCTCCATTTTTGTCTTTTTTCGCTCTATAAATTTTAAGGAAGTTAATGCCTGATTTACTCTTTTTATATTTGTTATCAGAGAAATTATTTCTTGTAAAGTAAATCGTTTTACCGTCTGATGTAATCGCTGCCGAAGCCTCGTGAAATTTAGAATTTATAACATCACTTAAAGGTTTTGGTTGAGATAATGGCGTAAATTGTTCATCAACCTCAACTTCATAGAGGTCTAAAAAAGGTTGGTTGTTCCATTCATGGATGCGTTGAGCTGCATCAGCTCGTTTTCTATTGGAAGCAAAAATGATTTTGCCTTTTGCAAATTTTGGTGCAAAATCTGATAAATCTGAATTAATAGAAATGGTGTCTAAAGTAAATTTACCAGACTGTAATTCAATCAATTTTAAATAGTCTTGTTGTTCATCAATTATCCCAATATCTGAATCAGTCTGAGTTATTGAGTCATATTTTTTCATGATTTTAGAGGCTTCAACGTATCTTTCTTCTCCTCTTAAAGATTGTGAATATCTAAATAAATAATCTGCGTTAAGCGATTCTGAAAAATCGTATAGTTTTTGATACCATTTTGCCGCATTTTCTAAGTCGTTGTTGAAATAGTAAGAATCACCTAATTTTTTAAAAAGATTCTCAGATTCATAGCCTGCTTTTGCAACTTCTAAATAAATTTGTTGTGCATCGATGTAGGCAAAATTTTCAAATTTCTTATTCGCTTCATTAAGCTTATCGATTTGTGAAAAACCTAATAAAGGCAATAAAATTATAATTGTTAGTATATAGTAATTTGTTTTCATAATCTAGAAAAATCTAGGAGTGTACATTTTTTTATACCTTTTAAATAGTTCATATCTAAAAAATATTTCAAAACTTCCGTCGTTAAAGTTAACCAATTCTGATGTATCTCTATCATAAGAAAAACCAATTAAAAATGCGTCTGATATTTGATAAGTTGATAACACACTGTAGGCCGATGATAAGCGATAAGCTCCTCCTAATGAAAATTTATCATTGATTAAAAAATTGGCGGATAAATCTAATCGTACTGGTGATCCGCTAACAAATCGTGTAAGTATAGATGGCTTTAGTTTAACATTATCATTTATATCAAAAACATAACCCGCAGTTAAATAATAGTGTAGTCTTTCTTTGGCAACTGATACTGCACCTTGATTGTCGTCATAATATTCAGTTCTCAAAAGTTTAGGCACACTTAAACTTACATAATAAATATCATTATATAGCATTGCTCCTAAACCGACTTGCGGGGATAATTTAGTCTCTACATCATTTTGAAAGTTTGGATCTGTTGGGTCAAATATATTTAATTCTGAAAAATTGATATCAAAAATATCTGCTCCAGCACTGACACCTAAGCTTAAACTTGTATATCTATCAATTGGAAGTATATAGCTGTAATTTCCATTAAAACGAGTCGTTGTAGCAGGACCGATTTTATCGTGAACTATATTAAGACCAAGCCCCATTTGTCCGTCTCTAATTGGTGAATGCACACTTAAGGTTTGTGTTTCAGGAGCACCATCAATACCTAACCATTGAGACCTGTGCAAAAGACTTGCGCTTAAAACATTTCTCGTACCAGCATAAGCAGGATTTATAGTCATGGTGTTAAACATATATTGTGTAAAACTAGGGTCTTGCTGAGCTATTGATTTAAAGCTCAATAAAAGCAAAATCATTAGAATTCCTATATGTTTTATGACTTTAATATGCATTTTAATTAATATATAAATAACCTTGCCGTTTAGTTGTTCTACCGTCTGAATCAGTATAATTTAAAATATAAAAATAAGTCCCTGAGGGTAATTTCTCGCTTTTTCGAATGGTAATTCTTCCATCACTAAAGCCTCTAAAAAGATTATCATTACTTCCGTAATCACGGGTTTCATAAACCCTAACGCCATTCCTATTAAATATTTCTATACTGTTAGTTTCAAACTGCTCTAATCCTTCAATTCTTAAAAAATCATTTTTACCATCACCATTTGGAGAAACTGCATTATAAACAATAACTTCTCGCTCAGCAAAAAATCCATCAACTTCATGAAATGTTTCATTTGGGTTTAGTGTAGTTACAGTTGGGTTAGTACCTTCGGTTTGAGTTGCATTAGTTGGAAAGTCAGGGTCTGACTCATCTATTGTACTTATCACACCACCAGCTAATACATCTGAAGTCCAATCTCCGTTTGAATCAGATACTACCGTTTGTATAAAGCCAGAATCTTCTTCAATTTCAATAGAAATGTCGGCAATTCCTTGTTCTGTAGGATCTTGAATGCCATTACCATTTTCATCTAAATATATTCTCCCAGTTAATGTGGCAAATTGATTTTCTTCTTCGACAAAAAAACCGTCGTTTTCACTAAAACTTGTTGTGTTTGGAACGACTAAAGTCATCGTCGGATCTGTGCCTTCGGTTTGTGTTGCACCTGTTGGAAAATCAGTATCGGTTTCATCGATATCGCTTTCGGTATTGCCAGTTGGTACGATTACTGACCAATCGCCATTAGCATTTGTGGTTACAGTTTGAGTGTTGTTTTGGCTATCGGTAATCAAAACATCGACATCTGCTAAATCTAATTCTCCTGCGTCTTGCGTGCCATTGCCGTTGGCATCCAAATACAAATGTCCTGTTAAAGTGCCTGTATCATTTGGGTCTGGAACAAAGAAACCGTCGTTTTCACTAAAACTTGTTGCGTTTGGAATCACCGTTGTGGTAGTCGGATCAGTGCCTTCGGTTTGTATAGCACCTGTTGGAAAATCAGCATCGGTTTCATCGATATCGCTTTCGGTATTGCCAGTTGGAACTACAACAGACCAATCGCCATTAGCATCTGTGGTTACGGTTTGTATATTATTTTGACTATCGGTAATCAAAACATCGACATCTGCTAAATCCAATTCTCCTGCGTCTTGCGTGCCATTGCCGTTGGCATCCAAATACAAATGTCCTGTTAGTGTTCCTGTATCATTTGGGTCTGGAACAAAGAAACCGTCATTCTCACTAAAAGTTATTGCGTTTGGAACGACTAAAGTCATCGTCGGATCAGTGCCTTCGGTTTGTGTTGCACCTGTTGGAAAATCAGCATCGGTTTCATCGATATCGCTTTCGGTATTGCCTGTTGAAACTACAACAGACCAATCGCCATTGGCATCTGTGGTAACCGTTTGAACATTGTTTTGGCTATCGGTAATCAAAACATCCACATCTGCTAAATCCAATTCTCCTGCGTCTTGCGTGCCATTGCCGTTGGCATCCAAATACAAATATCCTGTTAAAGTGCCTGTTTCATTAAGGTCTGGAACAAAGAAACCGTCATTCTCACTAAAACTTGTTGCGTTTGGAACAACTAAAGTCATCGTCGGATCTGTACCTTCGGTTTGTGTCGCTCCTGTTGGAAAATCAGTATCGGTTTCATCGATATCGCTTTCGGTATTGCCTGTTGGTACGATTACTGTCCAATCGCCATTAGCATCTGTGGTTACGGTTTGTATATTATTTTGACTATCGGTAATCAAAACATCGACATCTGCTAAATCCAATTCTCCTGCGTCTTGCGTGCCATTGCCATTGGCATCCAAATACAAATGTCCTGTTAGTGTTCCTGTATCATTTGGGTCTGGAACAAAGAAACCGTCATTCTCACTAAAAGTTATTGCATTTGGAACAACTAAAGTCATCGTCGGATCAGTGCCTTCGGTTTGTGTTGCACCTGTTGGGAAGTCAGTATCAGTTTCATCAATATCGCTTTCGGTATTGCCTGTTGGTACGATTACTGACCAATCGCCATTGGCATCTGTGGTAACCGTTTGAGTGTTGTTTTGGCTATCGGTAATCAAAACATCGACATCTGCTAAATCCAATTCTCCTGCGTCTTGCGTGCCATTGCCGTTGACATCCAAATACAAATGTCCTGTTAAAGTGCCTGTTTCATTAGGGTCTGGAACAAAGAAACCGTCATTCTCACTAAAAGTTATTGCGTTTGGAACGACTAAAGTCATCGTCGGATCAGTGCCTTCGGTTTGTATAGCTCCTGTTGGGAAGTCAGTATCAGTTTCATCGATATCGCTTTCGGTATTGCCTGTTGGTACGATTACTGACCAATCGCCATTAGCATCTGTGGTTACGGTTTGAACATTGTTTTGGCTATCGGTAATCAAAACATCCACATCTGCTAAATCCAATTCTCCTGCGTCTTGCGTGCCGTTGCCGTTGGCATCCAAATACAAATGTCCTGTAAGTGTTCCTGTTTCATTAGGGTCTGGAACAAAAAAACCGTCGTTTTCACTAAAACTTGTTGCGTTTGGAACAACTAAAGTCATCGTCGGATCTGTGCCTTCGGTTTGTATAGCTCCTGTAGGAAAATCAGTATCGGTTTCATCAATGTCGCTTTCGGTATTGCCAGTTGGAACTACAACAAACCAATCGCCATTGGCATCTGTGGTAACCGTTTGAACATTGTTTTGGCTATCGGTAATCAAAACATCGACGTCAGCTAAATCTAATTCTCCTGCGTCTTGCGTGCCGTTGCCATCGGCATCCAAATACAAATGTCCTGTTAACGTTCCTGTATCATTTGGGTCTGGAACAAAGAAACCGTCGTTTTCACTGAAACTTGTTGCGTTTGGAACAACTAAAGTCATCGTCGGATCAGTGCCTTCGGTTTGTATAGCTCCTACAGGAAAATCAGTATCGGTTTCATCAATGTCGCTTTCGGTATTGCCAGTTGGTACGATTACTGTCCAATCGCCATTAGCATCTGTGGTTACGGTTTGAGTGTTGTTTTGACTATCGGTAATCAAAACATCGACATCTGCTAAATCCAATTCTCCTGCGTCTTGCGTGCCATTGCCGTTGACATCCAAATACAGATGTCCTGTCAAACTGCCTGTATCATTAGAATCAGGAACAAAGAAACCGTCATTCTCACTAAAACTTGTTGCGTTTGGAACGACTAAAGTCATCGTCGGATCAGTGCCTTCGGTTTGTGTTGCACCTGTTGGGAAGTCAGTATCGGTTTCATCAATATCGCTTTCGGTATTGCCAGTTGGAACGATTACTGACCAATCGCCATTAGCATTTGTAGTAACCGCTTGAACATTATTTTGGCTATCGGTAATCAAAACATCAACATCTGCTAAATCCATTTCTCCTGCGTCTTGCGTGCCATTGCCGTTGGCATCCAAATACAAATGTCCTGTTAGTGTTCCCGTATCATTAGAATCAGGAACAAAGAAACCGTCATTCTCACTGAAACTTGTTGCGTTTGGAACGACTAAAGTCATCGTCGGATCTGTGCCTTCAGTTTGTGTCGCTCCTGTTGGAAAATCAGTATCGGTTTCATCAATGTCGCTTATCGTATTGCCTGTTGGTACGATTACTGTCCAATCGCCATTAGCATCTGTGGTTACGGTTTGAGTGTTGTTTTGGCTATCGGTAATCAAAACATCGACATCTGCTAAATCCATTTCTCCTAAATCTTGCGTGCCGTTGCCGTTGGCATCCAAATACAAATGTCCTGTTAACGTGCCTGTATCATTTGAATCAGGAACAAAAAAACCGTCGTTTTCACTAAAACTTGTTGTATTTGGAACAACTAAAGTCATCGTCGGATCAGTGCCTTCGGTTTGTGTCGCTCCTGTTGGGAAGTCAGTATCGGTTTCATCGATATCGCTTTCGGTATTGCCTGTTGGTACGATTGCTGTCCAATCGCCATTAGCATTTGTTGCTACAATTTGAGTGTTGTTTTGGCTATCGGTAATCAAAACATCCACATCTGCTAAATCCAATTCTCCTGCGTCTTGCGTGCCGTTGCCATTGGCATCCAAATACAAATGTCCTGTTAAAGTGCCTGTTTCATTTGGGTCTGGAACAAAGAAACCGTCATTCTCACTAAAAGTTATTGCGTTTGGAACAACTAAAGTCATCGTCGGATCTGTGCCTTCGGTTTGTGTTGCACCTGTAGGAAAATCGGCATCGGTTTCATCAATATCGCTTTCGGTATTGCCTGTTGGTACGATTACTGTCCAATCGCCATTAGCTTCTGTTGCTACGGTTTGAGTGTTGTTTTGGCTATCGGTAATCAAAACATCAACATCTGCTAAATCTAATTCTCCTGCGTCTTGCGTGCCATTGCCGTTGGCATCCAAATACAAATGTCCTGTTAAACTGCCTGTATCATTTGGGTCTGGAACAAAGAAACCGTCATTCTCACTAAAACTTGTTGCGTTTGGAACAACTAAAGTCATCGTCGGATCTGTGCCTTCGGTTTGTATAGCACCTATTGGAAAATCAGTATCGGTTTCATCAATGTCGCTTTCGGTATTGCCTGTTGGTACGATTACTGACCAATCGCCATTAGCATCTGTGGTTACGGTTTGAACATTGTTTTGGCTATCGGTAATCAAAACATCCACATCTGCTAAATCCAATTCTCCTGCGTCTTGCGTGCCATTGCCGTTGACATCCAAATACAGATGTCCTGTCAAACTGCCTGTATCATTAGAATCAGGAACAAAGAAACCGTCATTCTCACTAAAAGTTATTGCGTTTGGAACAACTAAAGTCATCGTCGGATCAGTGCCTTCGGTTTGTATAGCTCCCACAGGAAAATCGGCATCGGTTTCATCAATATCGCTTATCGTATTGCCTGTTGGTACGATTACTGACCAATCGCCATTGGCATCTGTGGTTACGGTTTGAACATTATTTTGGCTATCAGTAATCAAAACATCGACATCTGCTAAATCCAATTCTCCTGCGTCTTGCGTGCCATTGCCGTTGACATCCAAATACAAATGTCCTGTTAAAGTGCCTGTTTCATTAGGGTCTGGAACAAAGAAACCGTCATTCTCACTAAAAGTTATTGCGTTTGGAACGACTAAAGTCATCGTCGGATCAGTGCCTTCGGTTTGTGTCGCTCCTGTTGGAAAATCAGTATCGGTTTCATCAATATCGCTTTCGGTATTGCCAGTTGAAACTACAACAAACCAATCGCCATTGGCATCTGTGGCTACGGTTTGAACATTGTTTTGGCTATCGGTAATCAAAACATCCACATCTGCTAAATCCAATTCTCCTACATCTTGCGTGCCATTGCCGTTGGCATCCAAATACAAATGTCCTGTTAAACTGCCTGTATCATTTGGGTCTGGAACAAAGAAACCGTCATTCTCACTAAAAGTTATTGCGTTTGGAACAACTAAAGTCATCGTCGGATCTGTGCCTTCGGTTTGTGTTGCACCTGTAGGAAAATCGGCATCGGTTTCATCAATGTCGCTTTCGGTATTGCCTGTTGGTACGATTACTGACCAATCGCCATTAGCATCTGTTGCTACGGTTTGAGTGTTGTTTTGGCTATCGGTAATCAAAACATCGACATCTGCTAAATCCAATTCTCCTGCGTCTTGCGTGCCATTGCCGTTGGCATCCAAATACAAATGTCCTGTTAGTGTTCCCGTATCATTAGGGTCTGGAACAAAGAAACCGTCGTTTTCACTAAAAGTTATTGCATTTGGAACAACTAAAGTCATCGTCGGATCAGTGCCTTCGGTTTGTGTCGCTCCCACAGGAAAATCAGTATCGGTTTCATCGATATCGCTTATCGTATTGCCAGTTGGAACGATTACTGACCAATCGCCATTAGCATCTGTGACTACGGTTTGAGTGTTGTTTTGGCTATCGGTAATCAAAACATCGACATCTGCTAAATCTAATTCTCCTGCGTCTTGCGTGCCGTTGCCGTTGGCATCCAAATACAAATGTCCTGTTAACGTGCCTGTTTCATTAGAATCAGGAACAAAGAAACCGTCATTCTCACTAAAACTTGTTGTATTTGGAATCACCGTTGTGGTAGTCGGATCAGTGCCTTCGGTTTGTGTTGCACCTGTAGGAAAATCGGCATCGGTTTCATCGATATCGCTTTCGGTATTGCCAGTTGGTACGATTACTGACCAATCGCCATTAGCATCTGTGACTACGGTTTGAGTGTTGTTTTGGCTATCGGTAATCAAAACATCGACATCTGCTAAATCTAATTCTCCTGCGTCTTGCGTGCCGTTGCCGTTGGCATCCAAATACAAATGTCCTGTTAAAGTGCCTGTTTCATTAAGGTCTGGAACAAAGAAACCGTCATTCTCACTAAAACTTGTTGCGTTTGGAACGACTAAAGTCATCGTCGGATCAGTGCCTTCGGTTTGTGTTGCACCTGTTGGGAAGTCAGTATCAGTTTCATCAATATCGCTTTCGGTATTGCCTGTTGGTACGATTGCTGTCCAATCGCCATTAGCATCTGTTGCTACGGTTTGAGTGTTGTTTTGGCTATCGGTAATCAAAACATCGACATCTGCTAAATCCATTTCTCCTGCGTCTTGCGTGCCATTGCCGTTGGCATCCAAATACAAATG
>NZ_JBRJHB010000026.1:0-23855 GCF_053628795.1 Psychroflexus sp. MBR-150 | reverse complement strand
AGATTTTAATACATAAACGGCGTATTCCATAATGAACCTAAATCAAAAAAAGCTTCACATTTCTGTGAAGCTGATTTAGTAGCGGGGACTGGACTCGAACCAGCGACCTTCGGGTTATGAGCCCGACGAGCTACCTGCTGCTCTACCCCGCGATATATTTTTAAAACTTTTTAGTACTTTTTCCAATCTCATCTCGAACCAGCGTCCGCCTCAGGCGGATATGAGCCCGACGAGCGGACTTTATGCTGAGCTTGTCGAAGTATGCTGCTCTACCCCGCGATATATTTTTAAAACTTTTTAGTACTTTTTCCAATCTCATCTCGAACCAGCGTCCGCCTTAGGCGGATATGAGCCCGACGAGCGAACTTTATGCTGAGCTTGTCGAAGTATGCTACTCTACCCCGCGATATATTTTTCTAATTACGGACTGCAAATATAAGAATACTTTTCGTTTTGAACAAAATAATATAAAAGTATTACAACTTAGATTTCAAAGCTTCTAATTCAGATTTGATATGCTTTAATTTTCTGATTAAATCATAGTTGCCTAATGAATTGCCTTTGTGTGTTTTAAGATGTTGCTTTGCCCCATCTAAAGTAAAGCCACGCTCTTTGACCAAATGATAAATCAATTCAAAATATTTAATATCCTTTGGGGTGAATTTCCTATTGCCTTTAGCATTTTTCTTGGGCTTGATGACATCAAATTCTTTTTCCCAAAATCGAATCAAAGACGTATTGACACCAAAGGCTTTGGCAACTTCACCTATATTGTAATACAGTTTTTGTGGTAGGTCAACTTTCATTAATCTAAAGATTGATTTTCTAATGCAGAATTATTCATCATAGCTTCATAATCTTCAGCTGATAAATCGTTGTAATAAAAATAAATAGGGTTAACATGATGACCATTTTTCAACACTTCATAATGTAAATGCGGAGCAGTAGAAGACCCTGTATCACCAACATATCCTATAATTTCACCACGTTTAACCCGTTGGCCTCTATGTACAATAATTTTACTCATATGCCCGTATAGCGTTTCATAATTAAACCCATGGTCTAAAATTAAGTGTTTACCATAACCTCTTCTTGATATTTTAATCTCTTTTACTCTTGCATTTCCTGTTGCAAAAATTGGCGTGCCTTCTGGTGCTGAAAAATCCATTCCCGTATGCATTTTTCTGATTTTATAAATCGGGTGCATTCTCATCCCATAACCAGAAGCTAAACGGTTCAAATCTTCATTTTTAACAGGTTGAATAGCTGGTATTGAAGCTAAGAGTTCTTCTTTGTTTAATGCATATTCAACAATTTCATCTAAAGATTTTGACTGAACCACAACTCGCTTTTTAAGTTGGTCTAAACGCTTTTTAGTTTTAATAATAATTTCTGAATTCTTATACCGCTCAAGATCTTTATATCGATTTACTCCACCAAAACCCGATTTTCGTTGTTCTTCAGAAATTGGATCGGCTTCAAAATATACCCGATAAATTTTATTGTCTCGTTCTTCTATATTTTCTAAAACACTTGTAATTTCCTCCATTTCTCTATTCATCATTTCATATTGAAATTTCATTTGTTCAAGCTCATGCTTATAAGCTTTCTCTTTTGGGGTTTCTATTCCAGGAATATTCAGATATACAATCAACAATAATATACTGGACACTAAAGTCCCAAGAACAAACAAAAGCGTCAGTCCAAAGGTTTTACCTTTTTTACGTTCTATCTTACGGTATGAAAGTGTTTCCGTATCGTAATAATATTTTACCTTTCGCATTCTTAAATTTATATTACTTTTGCGTAACCGCTATTAAACATTGCAAATATAATAAAATTCAATACTTATTCGGGTTAAGCCATATTGCCTATGAATTCAAAAGAAATCAAAGCCAAGTTTTTCGACTTTTTTAAACATAAAAATCACAATTTTGTGGCTTCTGCACCAATCGTTCTTAAAGACGATCCGACTTTGATGTTCACCAACGCTGGAATGAATCAGTTTAAGTCTATTTTTTTAGGAACTGAAAACATTGAGTATTCCAGAGTTTATAACACTCAAAAATGCTTGAGAGTTTCAGGTAAGCACAACGACCTTGAAGAAGTTGGCAAAGACCATTATCACCACACTATGTTTGAGATGTTGGGCAATTGGAGCTTTGGCGATTACTTTAAAAAAGAAGCCATTGAATGGGCTTGGGAGCTTTTGACTAAAGTCTATAAAATTGATGCCGAAAACTTATACGTTACTGTTTTTGAAGGTTACCAAAAAGACGGATTAGAAAAAGATCAAGAGGCTTTTGATATATGGAAAACCATTGTTAGTGACAATCAAATTGTTCTTGGTAATAAAAAAGACAATTTCTGGGAAATGGGCGAACAAGGACCGTGTGGACCCTCGTCTGAAATTCATATCGACTTAAGGTCAGAAGCCGATAAAAAAGCGGTTCCTGCTAAAAGCTTAATCAATAAAGACCATCCTGAAGTCATTGAAATTTGGAATCTTGTCTTTATCCAGTTCAACAGAAAAGCCAACGGTTCTTTAGAAAATTTACCTCAACGACACGTCGATACAGGTATGGGGTTTGAACGTTTATGTCGAGTGCTTCAAAATAAAACATCTAACTACGACACTGATATTTTTCAGCCTATTATTAAAATTATAGAAAAAATATCTAATCACAATTACGGCACAAATAAAGAGACAGACATTGCCATAAGAGTCATTGCTGACCATATCCGAGCCGTGACATTTTGTATTGCCGACGGACAATTGCCCTCAAGCAATGGTGCAGGTTATGTAGTCAGACGTATTCTCAGGCGAGCCGTGCGTTATGCTTACACATTTTTAAACATAAGTAAACCGTTTATGTTTGAATTGGTTGAAGTTTTAAATCAACAACTCGGAAAAGACTATCCAGAATTAACCAAGCAAAAAACACTTTGCCAACGCGTCATTAAAGAAGAAGAGCAAAGCTTCCTCAACACTTTATCTCAAGGTTTAAAACGCCTTGAAGATATCATTAAAGAAAGTCAATCTAAAATCATTTCAGGTCAAAAAGCCTTTGAACTGTTTGATACATATGGTTTTCCTATCGATTTAACAGCTTTGATTTTAAATGAAAAAGGTTTTGATTACGACGAAAACGAATTCAAATCGGCTTTAGAGCAGCAAAAAAAACGCTCTCAATCGGCTTCTGAAAGTCAAACGGATGATTGGACGGTTGTTGAAAATAATAAAGGAAATGAATTTGTAGGTTATGATAACTTAAAAACTACTTCAAAAATTTTAAAATACCGCAGTTTTAAAACCAAAAAAGAAGGTCAACGTTTTCAAATTGTGTTGGATCAAACGCCTTTTTATCCTGAAGGTGGTGGACAAGTTGGCGATCGCGGACAATTTATGTTTGACAATGAAAATATCGACGTTTTAGATACCAAAAAAGAACACGGTGATATCATTCATATCACAAAAAAATTACCCTCAAATTTAAAACAGAGCTTTACCGCCAAGGTCAATGCTGAAAAACGCTTTCTTTCAGCTTGTAACCATTCTGCAACGCATTTGTTACATCACGCTTTAAGAGAAATTTTAGGTCATCACGTTGAGCAAAAAGGTTCATTAGTCAATGATAAATATTTGCGCTTTGATTTTTCTCATTTCGAAAAACTGAGCCCCGATGAGCTTTCCTCAATTGAGCAAAAAGTCAACAATCAGATTTCGGAACACATCGCTTTAGAAGAAAATCGCAATGCTGATTTTGAACAAGCTAAAGCCCAAGGAGCAATGGCTTTGTTTGGCGAAAAATACGGCGACAAAGTTCGCACTATAAAATTTGGAAATTCTATTGAACTCTGCGGAGGCACACACGTTGCAAATACAGCTGAAATATGGTATTTCAAAATCACGAGTCAATCTTCTGTAGCTTCTGGTGTAAGACGAATTGAAGCCATTACCAACAAAGCAGCCAAACAGTATTTAGAAGAAAAAGATACTGAAATTCAAAAAATATTAGATTTACTTGGGTCAAATCAACAACCCGTTCAGCAAATTGAAAAGCTACTTCAAGACATAGAAAATCTTAAAAATGAAAATCAAACATTACTCCAAGACAAGGCCAAAACCATAAAATCTGAATTAAAGAGTTCTGCTGAAACGATTAATGATGTTAATTTCATCGCTAAGCAAGTCGATTTAGATGCCAAGGCTATAAAAGATGTTGCCTTTCAACTCGCTGGCGAAATGGATAATCTGTTTTTAGTTTTAGGTTCTAATCAAAATGGAAAAGCTATTTTAGGTTGTTATATTTCTAAAAATTTAGTTGAACAAAACAATTATAATGCTGGACAAATTATTCGTGAACTCGGCAAATATATTCAAGGTGGTGGCGGTGGTCAAGCCTTTTATGCAACTGCAGGTGGCAAAAATCCTGACGGCATACCAAAAGCATTAGAAGAAGTCAAATCTTATCTATAAGTATGGGTTTAAAAATTTTGTTGTTAAGCGACACACATTCCTACATGGATGAAAAAATTCTGAAATACGTCAAAGAAGCCGATGAAGTCTGGCACGCTGGTGATATTGGCGATCTTAAAGTTACTGATGCGATAGAAAAACACACCAAACTCCGAGCCGTTTATGGCAATATAGATAGCCACGAAATTCG
Organism: Psychroflexus sp. MBR-150; assembly: GCF_053628795.1. Taxonomy (NCBI): domain Bacteria; kingdom Pseudomonadati; phylum Bacteroidota; class Flavobacteriia; order Flavobacteriales; family Flavobacteriaceae; genus Psychroflexus; species Psychroflexus sp. MBR-150. The sequence goes on along the minus strand of NZ_JBRJHB010000026.1, from coordinate 19,185 downwards.
ATCGTGTTTTCCTTTACATCAACAATTTAAAATTGACGATTTAAAAATTTGGATCACACATATTGGTGGTTATCCAAAACACTATAACCCGCAGATCAAACCTCAATTAGAAGCCAATCCACCTGATGTATTTATTTGCGGACATTCACATATCCTTAAAGTGATGCAAGACAAAAAACTCAAACTTTTGCATCTCAATCCAGGTGCAGTGGGCAAACACGGCTTTCATCAAAAAAGAACAATGTTGCGTTTTCAAATCAATCATTCTAAAATCGAAAACTTAGAAGTGGTTGATTTTGGCAACAGGGGCATTATCTCACAAAAGAACAACCAATGAAAAACATTGACATCAAAGACTTTAGCATTCAACCAGAAATTAAGTTGTCAGAACTTCCAACGCGTATAGATTTAGAAGCTAAAACATCAAAAATCGAAAAAAAACTTCAAAAAACGCGAAGAAATTTGAGCGAAATGCAAAACAAACTTTACGCTCATAGCAAATACAGCGTTTTGATTTGTATTCAAGGAATGGACACCTCTGGAAAAGATAGTTTAATCCGAGAAGTCTTTAAGGATTTTAATGTTAGAGGTGTGAATTGCTACAGTTTTAAAAAACCGACACTTTTAGAGCTTCAGCAAGATTTTTTGTGGCGACACTACAAGCGACTTCCTGCACGTGGTAAATATGCCGTTTTTAATCGTTCTCATTATGAAAATGTCTTGATTTCAAGAGTTCATCCTAAAATTGTGCTTAATGAAAATTTGCCACACATCAATCAAGTTGAAGATCTTAATGAAGAATTTTGGAATAAAAGGCTAAGACAAATCAATCAGTTTGAACAAATCATTGCCGAAAACGGCACCATCATTTTTAAATTTTTCCTGAACATTTCAAAAGACGAGCAAAAAAATAGATTGCTCAGACGACTCAATAAATCACACAAAAATTGGAAATTTGCCCCAGAAGATATCGAAGAAAGGCAGTTATGGCCAAAATATATTTCAGCCTACGAAAAAGCTATCAACTCCACTTCAAAATCATATGCACCTTGGTATAACATCCCTAGCAACGATAAACCCACAGCGAGATATATCGTTGCTAAAATTTTAGAAGAACGAATGTCAACTTACACTGATATTCAATATCCAACATCTGACCTTGAGCAAAACATCAAATTCTATAAAGACAAACTCAAGGCAGAATAGCCTGATGTTTCCAATATTTGTTTTGATACAACTTTCTAAAAATTTATCTTACTTCACAAACTATTTGTTTGACCCAAATAAATTCGCTTAACTTTGTAATAAAAAACATGCCTAATATCAATGCATCAAAACAGAGTTTTAATACACTAATCATTCTCATTGGTGCAGGTTTATTGTTATATGATTTTATCGCAAAACCCAACGAAATATATTTTAAAATCGCAGGATTAGTTATTTTAATGTTTGGACTGTATAAATCAACTCAACAATGGACCAGCGACAACAAAACTGATGACAACGAAAACTCAACTGAAGACGACGACAAGCCTAAGAATGATGAAGCCTGATTTTGAAATAGGAGATACTGTTGAAACTATAGATGATAATATCAAAGGCGTTGTGATTTCAATTGAAAATCAATTAGTTAAAATTTTATCTGAAGACGATTTTGAACTGACTTTCCAAGCCCACGAACTTATTAAAATTACCGAAAAAGGTTTAAGCATTAAAACTGACGACCTTAAAAAGGTACTCCAACAAGAACTTCACACCAATAGAAAAATACCAATTAAAAAAGAAAAGCATACAAACAAAATAGAAATCGATTTGCACATTCACGAATTGATTGACGATGCCAGACATTTGTCTAATTTTGAAATTTTAAACATTCAGCTTAACAAAGCCAAGCAACAACTCGAATGGGCTATGGATAAACGCATTAAATATGTTGTTTTTATTCACGGTGTTGGTCAAGGCGTATTAAAAGCCGAATTACAAACTTTGTTTAGACGCTATGAAAACTTAGAATTTTATGATGCCGACTACCAAACTTACGGCGTTGGTGCTACAGAAGTATGTATTTATTGACATATATTACTGACCTCATCTTCACTAACAACGGAATCATTAAAAGGTAAATCTTGTGAAGCAGAAGTTTGAAATCTTCCCATAATAAAATTGGTAAAACTCAAACTCTCACCTGTATTTAGATTTTCAAATGTGATATCCGTAAAAACAACTTGGGTAAAAAAACTGCGAGTTATTCTGTTGCGTTTTACCACATTAACTTCAAAACTATCAGTGATATTGGGGTTAAGATAATTGGCTAAACCATCAGCATTTAAGTCGTTATCAGGATTAAGAGCTGGATTTTCAGGATCTTCACAAGCATTCAAATCTTCATTTTTTGTAAGTACGCCGTCGCCATCATCATCGTTGTCTAAGTAGTTTGGAACGCCATCATTATCAGTATCTACATAAACCACATCGCCGTTTTCATCGGTTATCACATTGCCATTATCATCAAGGGCTTCAAGTTCTTCGCTTGCAGTTAATACATTATCATTGTCATCATCAGTATCTATAAAATTTGGGATGCCATCGCCATCAGAATCATCGTTAAATAAATTGCCGTCACCATTAATGTCTTCAAGTTCTGCAGGAATACCATCGTTATCATCTTGATTAGAAATTCTTATTTCTAATACAGCCATTCCGCCCGTCGTACTCACAAATTCTTCATTAACTTGTGGTGAGCTTGGTGGGATTTCCTGACAGAAATAATCAGCCCCATTAGTTCCTGAGCTCAATTTTCTATAAACCACCTTATTGTCAGAACTGATTGGAATTTCAAGAGTTTCAGTTGTTTCAAGTCCTGTAAACGTCCCATCAAAATCTGCATTTGGAAATCGAAATGAAATGGCTTCATTGGTCTCTGGGTCGATAAAATATAAAACATTAATATTATTTTGTTGACAAAGAGATAGATTAGTGTTTTCGTCAAAATTAAATGAACTCACAATCACATTGCCATCATCACAAGAGATTAAAAAATTTATGGCAACAATAATTATTAAAAAATGATATTTGAATTTACTGAATCTCAATTGTTTTATTTTTTTTACAAACTTAAAGTTTTTTAGTTATCTCTGCTTTAGGTTTTAGGTTTTTAAAACATTTAAAATTATATATAATTTTTCTCATAAGAATTAGCAATTTATGAATTAAAACGATTTTAGTTTTAAAATCCTTAATTTTGCAAGTATTAATTCAATTTAGAAGCCATAAATATGAAAAACATATATTTTGATAGTGCAGCAACGTCTCAAATGCGTGATGAAGTCATTGAAGCTATGAGTCAAAGTATGCAAGAATGTTACGGCAATCCTTCATCAACTCACGCCTTTGGTCGTAAAGCCAAGTCAAAAATTGAAGCTTGCCGAAAAGATATTGCTAAAACTTTAAGGGTTACGCCTGGCGAAATTATATTTACTTCTGGTGGCACCGAAGCTGACAATATGGTATTGAAATGTGCTGTTTTTGACCTTGACGTCCAACGCATCATCACTTCCAGAATTGAACATCACGCTGTGCTTAACACTGCTCAATTTTTAGAAGCTCAAGCCAATATTAAAGTTGAATATGTCAATTTAGACCAAAACGGACAAGTCGATTTAAATCATCTCGAAAAACTTTTGGCTGACGATTCACACAAAACTTTAGTGAGTTTGATGCACATCAATAATGAAATTGGTAATAAATTAGATTTAAAAACTGTATCAGATTTGTGCCAAAATCACGATGCACTTTTGCATTCTGACACTGTTCAATCTATTGGTCATTTTGAAATTGATTTAGAAGATTGTCCTTTAGATTTTCTGGCTGTTAGTGCTCACAAATTTCACGGGCCAAAAGGTGTAGGTTTTGCCTATATCAACAAGAAACACAGGTTGGCATCATTAATTCAAGGTGGCGAGCAAGAACGCGGTCATCGTGCTGGTACTGAAAATGTGTCAGGCATTATTGGGTTGCACAAAGCTTTTAATCTTGCTTATGAAAATTTAAAAACTGAAAGTGCTTATATAAAAGAACTTAAACGTTACTTTATCCAAAAGTTAGAAGAGCATATTGATGGAATTATGTTTAATGGCTTGTGCAAAGATTTAGACCAAAGCACTTATACAGTTATCAACTTCAGCCTGCCAATTTCAGAAGCTAAAGCTGGCATGTTATTGTTTCAACTCGACTTAAAAGGCATAGCTTGCTCACAAGGCAGTGCTTGCCAAAGCGGAAGCCAACAAGGTTCTTTTGTTCTTAATGAAATTTACGGTGCTGAAAAAGCCAAAACACCTTCACTTCGATTTTCGCTGTCACACTACAACACTAAAGAAGAAATAGATTATGCAGTTGAGGTGCTTTCTGAGTTTGTGAAAACGGATAAAGTGGAGTTGTAGAAAGCTCACTTAATTGATATTTCTTCAAATGTTAGGTTTGAGCCTTGTTTTTCGTAAATTTGATTTTTATTTTTTTTAAATTTAACTTAATATGATTAAGCATAACTGGACGCGTTCAGAAATTCTTGACATCTATCACAAACCTTTAATGGAGTTGATGCACCAAGTGGCGAGTATTCACCATAAACATCACAATCCCAATACGATTCGAGTTTCAACATTATTGTCTATCAAAACAGGTGGTTGCCCAGAAGATTGTGGGTATTGTCATCAAGTAGCTCACAAAATTGAACGTAACGAAGAAGCTAAAAAACACATCAAAAAGCTATTGTCTAATTTTTAAATTTGAAAATGATTCAAAAACTCAATACTCAACCTGTTGAACGGGTTAAAAACATATCAGCACAAGATTTTATTCAACACTACGTCAAGCCACAAAAACCTGTAGTGATTGAAAACTTAATTGAAGATTGGCCAGCAAAAGAATTATGGTCACTTGATTATTTTAAGGTCATAGCGGGAGATTTAGAAGTGCCACTTTATGATTCAAGACCTGTTACATCAGAGTTCAAGTATAATGAGCCACAGGCTAAAATGAAGATGTCTGAATATATTGATTTACTACAAAGTCAACCCACAGATTTACGTTTGTTTTTATTTAACCTTATCAAAGAACGACCAAAATTACAAGAGCATATCAAAATGCCTGATGTAGGATTAAAATTGTTTAAAGATTTACCTTTCCTCTTTATAGGTGGGCAAAACTCAAAAGTGTTTATGCATTACGATATTGATTTAGCCAATATTTTACATATTCATTTAAAAGGAGAAAAACAATGTCTAATTTTTCCACCATCAGAAACCAAATATCTTTATAAAGTTCCAAATTCATTAGTGACCAACGACGACATAGATTTTACTAATCCTGATTTTGAAACCTATCCTGCTTTGGCTTATGCAAAAGGCTACACCACAAACTTATCCTCAGGCGAAACGCTATATATGCCCGAAGGTTATTGGCATCATATGCATTATATAACTCCTGGATTCTCTATAAGTCTTAGAGCCTTAGCACGCAAACCTAAACATCTTGGTAAAGCTGTTTACAATATTATTGTTATGCGGAGTATAGAAAACTTGATGCGAAAATGGAAAGGTGATAAGTGGCTTAAAGCTAAACAAAAAGCTTCTATCATAAATACGCACAAATCTTTGAATTTGTAAAACTTTGGAGTTACAATTATTACAAAATAATTTTATATTACATCAATACGGTTCTCTGTTTTGGAAAGAGCAAAATATGCTAATTGTAGCCGACTTACATCTCGGCAAAATTGAGGGTTTCAGAAAACATGCTAATGCTATACCAAATTTATCCAATGCAGTAGATTATATTCATTTAGAGCAAAATATCACCCAATTTTTACCTCAAAAAGTTGTTTTTATAGGCGATTTATTCCATTCCACACTCAACAAATCTTGGTCTATTTTTCAAGCTTGGGTACAACACCAACCTGTTGAATTTGTATTAATTTCTGGAAATAAAGATTTTATCCCTGTTACGCATTTTCAAGATTTAGGTTTTCAAATTGCACAACAGCTTGATATTTCTGACTTTCGCTTAACTCACAAGCCTGAAGATACAGACGAATTGTTCAACATTTGTGGATACATTCATCCTGGTTATAAATTGCGTAGCAAAACCAAACAACAACTCAACCTTCCATGCTTTTATCAAAAGTCAAATCAGCTTATTCTGCCAGCTTACGGTAGCATTTCGGGTAATAGTAATATCACACCCAAAAACGACGAGCACATTTACGTATTATCAGACCAAAGTGTTGAACAAGTTGTTTAGAAAAAATTTATGTTTCTAAAAAAAACGAATTGACAACAGTTTTGTTTTCATTATAAAGCATAGTTTCGATACGCCCAACAAATTTTGGGTTTCTGCGTTTTACTTCGAAAAATCACTCAATTTGACGGTTTTATTTAATTGAGTGATTTAAATCGAACTCACGTTAATTAATCTAATTTTTCTGATTTTCAAACTCTTCAAATTCGCTTTTGTTTTGTTCTCTTGGCCAAGAATTGTTTGACACATCAATATCAGCGGTTTCTAAATTAGGGTCTAACTGGATATTGGTGATTTTCTTTTGACTACCGATGGTTTTTGAGATTTGATTGTCGTTTTTTCTCCACACTTGAACAGGGTATTTTTTCAATTCTTTACTGCCATCTTCATAGGTGTATTCAACGATGACTGGCATGACCAAACCGCCAGGTTTATTGAATGTGATCTCATAAAAATATTTAGGCAATTCTTTAAGATTACGGCGTTCTTCGGCAGTAAAATTATCCATCAAGAAAGTTTTGAGATTTTGAGAATTTTTTAAGTTATCTTCAGAAGATGCAGATGCTTTAGCTTCTTCAGAATCGGCTGGGACAACATAGACTAAACCTTTGAGTTTAGGATTGTTTTCTGGTTCAGTAATACCAAATTGTGCAAAGTATTCTTTACCTTCTTTGGTGATTTTATCGGTAAGTTTATAGGTTTTTACGTCTTTAATACCAATATCAACATAATCTGTAGTATAAAACCAACCTCTCCAAAACCAGTCTAAATCAATCGCTGAGGCGTCTTCCATAGTTCTAAAAAAATCTTCAGGTGTTGGGTGTTTAAACATCCAACGTTGGGCATATGTTTTGAATGCATAGTCAAATTTTTCAGGTCCCATAACGGTTTCTCTTAATATATTGAGAGCTGTTGCAGGTTTGCCATAAGCGTTGTTTCCTAACTGATACACTTGTTCTGGATTGGACATGATAGGGGTCATAAAATCTTGAGAGCCTTTCATATAATCAACAATTTTGAATGGGAAACCACGTCTTGATGGATAGACATTATTGTCATTTAAAAGCTCAGGATAGTCTTTTCCCATTTGTTGCTCGGTTAAAAATTCGACAAAAGAATTGATCCCTTCGTCCATCCAACCCCATTGACGCTCATCGCTATTGACTATCATTGGAAAGAAATTATGACCTACTTCATGAATGATTACGCCAAGCATTCTATACCGGGTTTCATCGCTATAAGATCCATCTTCATTTGGTCTTCCAAAATTAAAACATATCATTGGGTATTCCATACCTATACTTTTACCGTGTACCGAAACCGCCTTATGATAAGGGTAATCAAAAGTATGTTTGCTGTAAGTTTTTAAGGTTTCGGCAACAGCTTTGGTTGACCACTCTTCCCACAATGGATTGCCTTCTTTGGGATAAACTGAAACTGCCATAGCGGTTTTGCTACCAACTTTGACATTCATCATATCGAGAATATATTTACGTGAAGAAGTGAAAGCAAAATCTCTGACATTTTCAGCTTTATAAGTCCATGTTTTGGTGTTTTTCGTTTTAGTTTTTTCGTTTTCTCGGGCTTCTTCTTCAGTAACAATGACGACGGGTTTATCAAAAGATTTCAAGGCTTTTTCGTAGCGTTGCATCATTTGTTTAGAATATACTTTTTTGCGATTTTGAAGTTTGCCAGTGGCTTCAACAATATGGTCTGCGGGAACCGTGATATTGACTTCGTAATTGCCAAAAGGCAAAGCAAACTCGCCAGAACCCCAAAATTGGTAATTTTGCCAACCTTCTACGTCGTTGTAAACTGCCATTCTCGGAAAAAATTGAGCAATAATAAACATGGCATTATCCTCTTCTTCAAAATTTTCATAACCTGAACGGCCACCATCTTTTAATCTGTTATTGATTTTATAATTCCATTTGATATCAAAGGTAAAACTTTCGCCAGGTGCTAAGTTTTCACTCATTTCAACCCTCATCATGGTTTGGTTAATGCTATAAGGCAAAGGCTTGCCATCTTTAGAAACGTTTTCAATATTAAAACCGCCATCAAATGGTTCGTCCATATATTCTGAAACAATTGAGCTTGGTCTTAAAACAGGGTTGAACCCACTGCCATTTTTATCTTTAGCCGGACTGTCTTTTTTTCTGATATTTTGGTCGAGTTGAACCCAGAGATATTCCAAATCATCGGGTGAATTGTTGGTGTAGGTAATGGTTTCTTCTCCAAATATTTCTTTGGTATTTTCATCAAGCCTGATGTCCATTTTATAATCGGCTGTGTTTTGATAATACGCTGGACCAGGTGCACCAGAAGCTGTTCGGTATTGGTTTGGCGTTGAAAATTCTTGGTAAAGTTGTCTGAATTTGTTTTGGTTGGTGTGACCTTCTTCTTTTTGGGGTTGTTCTTGTGCATAAAAATTAAAACTCACGAGAAGTCCTAATAGCAAAAGCAAATTGCGTTTTATCATCATATTAATTGTATTTTAATGGCTAAAATTAAACATATATTTAACCTAAATTTAGTTTCTAATTAAATTTTAACACCGCTTCAGAATCAAAGCGTGTTAATAGGACGCTTTTTTTTTGTTGAAGTTTAAAGCAATGCACAATATTTTTTTGATCTTCAAAGACATCGGTAAGTAAAAGATTTTGAACTTTGATGTTTTTAAAATTTTGAATGTTAGTGATTTTTAAATATATATTGATACGGTCTTCGTCAAATTTGTAACCGAGATATGAAATTGTTTGTACTTGATTATCTGTTGTGATACTAAGTTTTTTATCAAAATACATTTTGATGAAAGTTTCTACATTTTTAGATTGTTCTGAGGGTTTAAGCACGATGTCTTTTCCATATCGAGCTTTCAAAACCTTTTCAAAATCGTTGTAAAATAAACGAGAGATAATTTCAAGTCGTTCTTTATCTGGGTTGAATTTAATTTCAGTTAAACCCACATAATATTTATGATTTAATGCAGTAAAAAATTGAGTAAAAACAATGAGACTTAGTGTGATGTATTTAATCATTTATCTTTTGAGTTTTATCCTTTTCGCTTTCTTTAAGTTTGATATAATCTTGAGCTAATTTTGGCAGTAATTCAGTCAGCAAAAGTTTATCTTTTTGTTGAGTTAATTTAATGACTTCCGGATGATTTTCGATACAATAATATGTAAAATCTTCTATAAGATTGCTCGGAATGTTAAGGTCTTCATGATAAAACCGCTCAGGAAAAAGTTGATGAAGTCTTTCTTTGCGATTATCGGTGCGTTCGTAAACAATAAGGTTTTTATACATTTTAATGTTACCATTCATCAGATTTATTAAATATCCTATAAGAGAACCTGAAACTCCAGCCAAACGCCTTTCTTCTCTTGTATAATATTCAATATAAGCAGGAAACCCCAGTTGTGTTTGACTAAAATCGTAGGTTTCAATGCTTTCAGCGTCTTTGGCTAAATCGCCTGTTAAGCCTAAAGAATACAGATTAACATCTTGAAGTTCATTGACTTTAAGGCTTAAAGGAATTTCAATTTCATCTTCAAAAAATTCAGGTTTGACTAAAAATTTAACTTCGCTGTATTGAATAGATGAAATCAGTATGCTATCACCGACTTTAGCTGGAATTTCAAAACGACCATCTTCTTGACTGATTGTGGCTTTGTATTGATTTAAGTTGATGATATTTATAAAAGAATTGTCGAGATTTTTTCCTGTAAATTGACCTTTAATTGTTTTGTTTTGAGCGAAACTCAAATTGAAATAAAACATCATCAATATGAATCCTAAAAACGCTTTCATTAATCCATTTTTACTGATGATTTATTGAATTCTTTAGATTTATCTAATAGAAATTGTATCAAATCCATTTCGTTTCCTTTTTTAAGCAATTCGGGAGTTAGACCATGATCATCTGCATAAAAAATAAAGGCGTTAATTTGGTCTTCTTCAATATCAAAATATTCTTTAAAAAACGCATTATCATACATTTTTCTCACTTCAACATCGACATTTTCTACCCTAACATTTTCCTTTTTTTTGGGTCTCTTTTTAATATATCGCTTGAAAATTTGCACAAAATCCATCCCGTAATCCAAATATTCATCATCTATGGCTACATTTTGTGCTCTTATCTGACTATCTGTGGTAATATCTGCATCATAACCGCTTACCAATTCTTTTTGGTCGATGCTTAAATCAACTTCATCGGTATTGATTTTTTTGACATCAACATTTAAGTTGCCACTTAATAGATTTGAAGAAACAGTAACTTCATTGAGTTGATTGACGTTTTCTCTGATTTGAATGACGATATCTTTTTCATCCATAATTTCTTTGGTAATTTCAATTTCAAAATCTTGAAACTGAACAGATGAAATTAAAATACGGTCTTTTCTTTTCACTTTGATTAAAAAATTGCCATAGGCATTAGATGTTGTCCCTTCTTTGGTATTGATATTGTAAACATTGATGTCTTTAGCTTCCGCATCGGCAGGAACGTTAATTTTACCTTTAAGAATTTGACGTTCAGGAACTTGAGAATAAGATAGGTTGATATGAAAAATAAAAAGTAAGAGTAGTAAATATCTCATAGTGGTAATTTTACTTTAAAAATAAGCATTTAAATGTTAAGCCTATAAAAATAGGTCTTAAAAATTAGTGAATAAAATTTAAATCAACTCAAATTGTTTTCCCGGTAAAGGTCTTACTAAGCCTTTCAATTCAAGATTCAGAAGAATGGTAGATAATTTTGATGTTGGAATTTGGCAAGACAACGCTAAAGGGTCAATTTCGGTTTTTTGAAGGGATTTTAAGCTTTCAACAACAATTTTTTCTTCTTCATTCAAATCTACAAAAAGTTGGGTTTGATGAGCTGGTTTTGGTTTTTGGTCAACATCCCAATTGAGTATATAAGCCAAATCTGCAGCACAGGTCAGCATCATAGCTTGTTGTTTTTTGATGAGGTTGTTGCACCCAATACTCATTTTGTCACTGTATCTACCTGGCAATGCAAAAACTTCGCGATTATAGCCATTTGCCATTTCGGCAGTAACCAACGAACCGCCTTTTGCAGCACTTTCTATAACGATTGTGGCTTCGCTCAGTCCAGCAATAATACGGTTTCGTTTTAAAAAATTATTGCGGTCAAACTTATCATCACTACAAAAATCTGTAAAAAACCCACCGTGTTTCATGATATCATGGACGTATTTTTGATGTGCTTTGGGGTAAACTTGATTCATTCCATGACCAAAACAACCAATGGTTTGTAAGTTGTGATGTAGTGCAGCTTTTTGAGCGGTTATATCGGTGCCATAAGCAAAACCAGAAACAATAACAGGGTCAAACACCGCCAAATCAGAAATCAATTGTTCTGTAAATTGTATGCCGTGTGAAGTGATATTTCTTGTGCCAACAATACTGATGATTCGTTTGTTTTGCAAATCGATGTTGCCTTTTTGAAATAAGACGAGTGGACCGTCTATACAGTGTTTTAAATTTGTGGGATAAGTTTTGTCTTTAAAATATAGAAAATCAATATCGTTGTCTTCAATAAATTTTAATTCGTTTTCAGCACCATCTAAATCTAAGTCTTTTTTTATGGTTTGTATTCTTTTAGTGCCAAGTCCGTTTATTTTTTGAAGGTTTTGCGACTTTTCTTTAAAAATGGCTTCAGCCGAACCTAGAATTTCTATTAATTTTTTGGCTGTTGTATCACCGATATACGATAATCTGTGAAGTGCTAAAAGGTATATTTTTTCTTGATGAGACATATTGAAAATTCTTTCTTAAATTTATTCTTCAACACTTTCTTTAGAAATTTGGTCTTCTTTTTTAGCAGAATTTTCTTGGGTAATTTTTTTAGATTTTACCGATTCAATCTCTTTACCCATATACACTAACTTAGAGTTATTATCAATCTCAACTTCATCACTGCTTGAAGGAATAATTTCTAAAACATCATCTTTGGTTTTAATAAAAATCGGGATTACATCAGGATCAGCTTTGGTCATTTCAATCAAACCATTATAATGTTCTTGTGAATTAATATCGGTTTCGTGAATTTTTGGGTAACGTCTTGAAAGGTTAACCAATTTGATATAATCGTCTGTTTGTGAAAACAAACCATCTTTTGGGTTGTTTTCTGGGTCGTTCATTTCTTCTGGCGATATAACTCTAAATGTGCCATTTTCACCAAATTCTTTTTTGAAATTTTCTATAGCTTTTTTGTTGATAGAAGAGTTGCCAGTCAGTGCCATAAGATAACCCATATCGCTTAATTCAAGGTTGTCTTGAAGGTCATCTGAAAAAATATCTGCTTCAAAGGCTTCCAACCCCATTTTTTTGGCTTCATCTATATTGTTTTGGTTGTTATCAACTACTACTACATGACGGTTATTTTCTTTAAGATATTTAGCTATGATACGCGAAAAAGAAGATGATCCTATAATTAAAATACCACTTGAATTTTTAAGAAAAACACCAACCAATTTTGCGAAAGGTCTTGCTGTTGTGGCGTTTAATAGTACAGTTCCCAAGACAATTAAGAAGACTAATGGGGTGATATATTCGGCACCTTCTACACCTTTGTTGACCAATTTTATCCCAAAAAGCGAGGCTATACCTGCAGCAACTATACCGCGTGGACCAACCCAACTGATAAATATTTTTTCGTTTAGCTTTAAATTTGAATCAATGCTACTCAGAAAAACACCCAACGGTCTGATTACGAACACGATAGTTATAAATAAATATAGCGATTTATGATTGTAAACTAATAATAAATCTTCGTAGTTGATGTTAGCCGCTAACAATATAAAAAGAATGCTTATGAGTAAAACACTTAAGGATTCTTTAAAATATAATAAATCTTTTAGATTAGGTAGATTAATATTTCCCATAATTACACCCATAACAACTACGGCGAGTAGTCCGCTTTCTTGTGCAAAAATATCTGCTAAAACAAAAACGCCTAAAACAGTAGCTAAGGTAACCACATTGAGCAAATAATGCGGTATAATTTTTTTCTTAATCAAATAAGATAGACCATGAGCAAAGGTGAATCCAAAGCTAAATCCAAATAAAACCACTTTGCCAAAACCTATTAAGGCTTTTGATGAATATTCGGCACCAGCACCAGCATTGATAAACTCAAAAACCAAGACGGCAAACAAAGCTCCAATAGGATCAATAAGAATGCCTTCCCATTTTAAAATGGCTGCGACGTCTCTTTTTAGCGGAATATTTCTGAGAATAGGAGTAATAACCGTTGGTCCTGTAACAATAATCAAAGCAGAAAACAACAAAGAAATTTTCCAAGACAAACCAAAGATAAAATGGGCGGCAACACCAGCACCTACAAAGGTAATAATCACAGCAACGCTAATTAACTTAACAATGACATTGCTCACATTTAAAATCTCACCGCGTTTCAGCGTTAATCCACCTTCAAATAAAATGATGCCAATGGCTAAAGACACAAAATAATATAAACTTTCACCAGGAAAAAGCCCTTTTTCTCCATTCCAAACAGGTTCAATAAATTTTGAACCATCTTCAGTATATAAAGTAGCTAAAGGACCAACCGCTAAACCAATTAATATTAAAGGTAAAATGGCTGGAATCTTAAAACGCCAAGCCACCCATTGTGCTATTATTCCAAATATTATGATTGATGCTAATTCTAACATAGATTTTATTATGTGGTTAAAAATAGCATAATTCAATGACAAACAAAATAAGTTAAGAGAGATTTATTATCTTGCAAGTCCTTTAAAATTTAAGTATGAAATTATATTCTATAGAAACAGGAAATTTTAAATTAGACGGTGGTGCTATGTTTGGTGTCGTACCAAAAACGCTTTGGTCAAAAACCAATCCTGCCGATAATAATAATATGATTGATATTGCCGCGACGAGTTTACTTATTGAAGATGGCGACAAGCTCATTATTATCGATACCGGATTAGGCAATAAACAAAGCGAAAAGTTTTTTAGCTACTATCATCGTTGGGGTGATGACAACATAGATAAATCCCTAAAACAATACGGATTTCATCGTGATGACATTACTGATGTTTTTATGACGCATCTACATTTTGACCATTGCGGAGGAAGTATTCAGTGGAATAAAGACCGAACCGGTTATGAACCCGCTTTTAAAAATGCTAAATTTTGGACCAATCAAGAACATTGGGATTGGGCAACAAACCCCAACGATAGAGAGAAAGCTTCTTTTTTAAAAGAAAATTTGTTGCCTATGCAGGAGTCAGGTCAGCTTTGTTTTTTAGAGCGTCAACATCAAAGAGAATTTTATAAGGAATTGAATTTTGAAGTTTTGTTTGTTGACGGACACACCGACAAACAAATGATTCCTATAATCAAGCATCAAAACAAAACCTTAGTATTTGCAGCCGATTTATTACCAACAGCAGGTCACGTGCCTTTGCCTTATGTTATGGGATATGATACAAGACCCTTGTTGACTTTAAAAGAAAAAAAAGTTTTTTTAAACGAAGCTGCTGATGAAAATTATTATCTATTTTTAGAACACGATGCACACAATGAAATTATTAATCTTAAACATACCGAAAAAGGTGTGAGACATGATCAATCCTTAACTTTTAACGAATTATTTAATTAAAAATTAAACCATGACACTTAAACACATTACCTCAGTATCAAGTTTAGCTATTAGCACTTTGCTATTGATAAGCTGTGGGTCAACAGGCCCTAAAATTGTTTCAACCCCAATTGAAAATATAGATACACAACCACGGAAAACCACAGAGCTAACTGAAGACCAAAAGAAATCTTGGGCACATTTAGACTTGGTCAATGATACTATTCCTGGCATGAGTGTTGAAAAAGCCTACATCGAATTGATCAAAAATTACGAAGGAAAAAATGTGATTGTAGCTGTTCTTGATAGCGGGATAGATATAGAGCACGAAGATTTAAGCCCAGTAATTTGGACAAATAAAGACGAAGTGGCAGGCAATAATGTAGATGATGACAAAAACGGTTATGTAGATGACATTCACGGTTGGAATTTTCTCGGTGATGTTGTCGGTGAAAATTTAGAAATGACCAGAATTATTAAAGCACATCGAGACCAATTTGAAGGCAAAACGGCTGACCAAATCCCAGCTGCTCAAAAAGATGAGTTTGAACTCTACAAAAAAGCAAAAGCCGAATATGAAAAAGAAGTCCAACAGGCACAAGCCAATGTTGCTCGTTATCAAGGTCTTTTGCAACAACTCAATGCGTCTAATGCTACTGTAAGTAAAGCCTTAGGTAAAGAAAAATTTACCAAAGAAGAGGTTGCTGCGATGAAAGCCGAAACCGAAAGTCTTCAGCAAAGCAAGCAATTTATGCTCTTTGTTTTGAATAATGTTGGCGATGATGTAGAAGAAGCCAAAAAGCAAATTCAAGGTGGAGTAGATTATTTTAAAGGTAGAATGGACACTCACTTCAATTTAGACAAAGACTTTAGAGCAGAAAAACTTGGCGATAACCCAGATGATATGTCCACCAAATATTATGGTAATAACCAAGTAATGGGACCAGATCCTAAAAAAGAAGATGTTCTTCACGGCACACACGTTGCAGGAATTATAGGTGCGGTCAGAAACAATGGTCTTGGAATGAAAGGCGTTGCTGAAAAAGTAAGCATTATGCCAATCAGAGCTGTCCCCGATGGTGATGAATATGACAAAGATATTGCTCTAGGTATTCGTTATGCGGTTGATAATGGTGCAAAAATTATCAATACCAGTTTTGGAAAGTATTATTCTACACATCCTGATTGGGTCATTGATGCTATAAAATACGCTGCTGACAATGATGTATTGATTGTTAATGCTGCGGGCAATGAAGGTTTAGATTTAGATAAAAATCGCGTTTATCCGAATGATGAATGGCCTGGACAATCTCAAGAAATAGCCAATAACTTTGTCAATGTTGGTGCAATGACTTCTGAATATGGCTCAAATATGATTGCAAGTTTTTCTAATTACGGTCAAGGTAGCGTTGATGTATTTGCACCAGGTGCAGAAATTTACGCCACAGTGCCAAACAATGAGTATAAATTTTTATCTGGAACATCAATGGCATCACCTAATGTTGCTGGTGTTGCAGCAGTTATCCGCTCTTTATTTCCAAAATTGACTGCTACGCAAGTTAAATCGGTGATTTTAGATAGTGGTTTATCTCCAAATACAGAAGTGATTTTAAGCGGTGATTCAAGTAAAGTTAAACCTTTTGCTGAAATTTCTGAAACAGGTAATATGGTTAACCTTTACAACGCTATCATTTTAGCTAGCAAAATGAATAAGTCTTAAATTTAAAACTAAGATGATAAAATTTTCTAAACCCTGATACTTAAATATTAGGGTTTTTTAATATTTAACAAAAATTATTTCAATGAAAAATTTAATATTAATATCATTTTTAGCAACGATAAATATAACCTTAGCCCAAAATACCAATTCGTATTGGCAACAACATGTTGATTATACTATGGAAATTGATATGGATGTCAAAACACATCAATATCAAGGCAAGCAAGAATTGATTTATACTAACAACTCTCCGGATACGCTTCAAAAGGTGTTTTATCACTTGTATTTCAACGCCTTTCAACCTGGAAGTGAAATGGATGTGCGGTCAAGAACTATCAAAGATCCAGACAAAAGAGTAGGCGATAGAATTTCTAAATTAAAGGATGATGAAATCGGTTATATCAATGTCAATAGTTTAAAACAAAACGGTAAACCATTAGATTACAAAGTTGAAGGCACAATATTAGAAGTTCAACTTGACCAGCCTATTTTACCAGGTCAAAGCACAACATTTAATATGCAATTTGACGCTCAAGTTCCGTTGCAAATCAGACGATCAGGTCGCGACAACAAAGAAGGCATTGCCTATTCTATGACGCAATGGTATCCAAAAATAGCAGAATATGATTTTGAAGGTTGGCATGCCGATCCCTATATAGCAAGAGAGTTTCACGGCGTTTGGGGCAATTTTGATGTAAAAATAACTATCGATAAAAACTATATTCTCGGTGGTTCAGGATATCTTCAAAACCCCAACAAAATCGGTTATGGTTATGAAGACAAAGGTGTAAAAGTAAAACACAAAGGCAAAACCCTTACTTGGCATTTTGTGGCACCAAAAGTTCACGATTTTACATGGGTAGCAGACACTGACTACATTCATGATAAATTGACGGCTTCTGATGGTACGGTTCTTCATTTTTTGTATCAAGATGATGATGAAATCAAAAACAATTGGAAAAAATTTCAACCCAAAGCGGAAGAATTATTTACCTATTATAACGAAAATATCGGCCCATATCCATATGACCAGTATTCTATTATACAAGGAGGTGACGGCGGTATGGAATATGCCATGTGTACATTAATTACTGGTGAGCGGTCTTTTGAAAGTTTAGTTGGTGTTACAGCACATGAGATGGCACATTCATGGTTTCAACACGTATTGGCAACAAACGAATCTCAAAATGAATGGATGGATGAAGGTTTTACGACCTATATTTCAACTTTAGCTGAAAACGAGATTATGAACCAAGGAAAAGACCATCCATTTGCTGGTGCATATCAAGGTTATTTTCAATTGGCAAATTCTGGAATTGAGCAACCACAAACAACTCATGCCGATCGCTATGCCTTCAATGCTGCTTACGGACTTTCGGCTTATTCCAAAGGTGCAGTGTTTTTAAATCAACTTGGGTATATCATAGGAGAAAAAAATCTTAAACAAACCCTCAAAAGATATTATGACGAGTGGAAATTTAAACATCCAACACCAAATGATTTTATTAGAATAGCCGAAAAAGTATCTGGTGCAGAATTAAGTTGGTATTTGCATGATTGGACGATGACAACTAACACCGTTGATTATGCCATAAAAAATATTGAAGTTGCAGACAACGCAACCATTGTTACTATAGAGCGAATTGGGTTGACACCAATGCCTATTGAAGTTGAAGTCACTTACGACACGGGTGAAACCGAAATGTATTACATTCCTTTGCGTATAATGCGTTGGGAAAAACCTAACTTTAAAAATACCGCCGATGATTGGGCATGGGCTTACCCAACTTACAATTTAGAAATTCCAATTGGACAATATACCATAAAATCCATAGAAATTGATCCCAGTCAAAAAATGGCAGATGTTAATAGAGATAATAATGTTATAGAAAAATAGTTATATTTGAAAACATAACCTTAAAACCATTTAATCATGAAACGTAATTTAATTATTGCTGGTACTTTATCATTATCATTGTTGTCATCAAGTTGTTTGGGCTCATTCAATGCTTTTAACAATCTAAAAGATTGGAATATGCAAGTCTCAAATTCAAAATTTGTTAATAATGCAATTTTTTGGGGCTTAAATATTGTGCCTGTTTATGGGCTTTTCTTTTTAGGAGATGCCTTGATTTTTAATGTCTTAGAATTTTGGACAGGTAGTAATCCTATAGCTATGGCTGAAGGTGAAACTGAAACCCAAATCGCCAATGTGGACGGACAAAAAGTTAAAATGACGGCTCAAAAAAATCAATTTAAAATTGAAGTTTTAGAAGGCGAGAAGCAAGGTAAGATTGTTGAAATGGTTTATACCCCAGAAAACAAAACTTGGAATGCCAAAGACGGCAATAAACTGATTAAATTAGCGAGTTTTAAAGACGGTTTCTATATGGTTTATACTCCAGGTGGCGACCAAATTAAACTTGATGCCAATGCATCTCAGAGTCATAACAACCTGATTTTGAATCAAAAATTAGATACTTATCAAAAAAGCCTTTGGGCAAAACAATAATTGTTTTAATCGTGTAATTTCTAA
>NZ_JBRJHB010000025.1:0-32069 GCF_053628795.1 Psychroflexus sp. MBR-150 | reverse complement strand
TCGCTTCATAATGCCAGCTAAAATACTAAATATCAATCATATAAAATAATTATTTTTGATGTTTTTTAGTGAAATTTGGTTTTTAGAGATTCCCTATACATTAAAATACTTCCCTTCACTACGTATCATATTGATACTGTTTCTAAACTAAAAATCGCTAAAAACCACAACGACCCAAACGACCACGCCATTATTGCACATGCTATAACCGAAAAATTGACTTTGGTGTCTTCTGACCGAGAATTTCATGATTATATCACCCAAGGCTTAGATTTTGCTTTTAATAAACGGTGATTTAAATCTATTGAAAATTTTAAAGCCAAAAGTCGTTTATCTATACCCATTACAAATATTTCTGACTTAAGCCAATCTTAAGTTTATGCTTTGTATCTTGTTGTATATTTGCATTATGCAAAACATAGCTGTTTACATATTATCTTTTTTTATAGGTATTCAGACTATTGGAATCAATCCAGATAGTTTATCAAAATTTGATGACTTTTGGTCGCATTACCAAACTCATCAGCAAGAGTTTGATGATGATTTATTGACTTTTTTAGATTTGCACTACGGCAGTGGTAAAGCTCAACATCAAAATACACATGATGGTCACGAAAATTTACCTTTTGGTGATATTCATTCTGCACAGGTTTTAATTGTATTTGTGAATTTCAGCGAGATCAAAGTTGAACCTTTGGAGTTTGAAACGCAGAAACATTCAAATTTTAATTATCAAGACGATTATATTTCTACACATTTAGGTGAAGCCTTTCAACCACCTAAATATTTTGATAGGAGTTAATTTCATTTTTTCTTTTTATCAATCAAAATATTAATTTATGTTATCTAAACTTATTGAATTTAGTTTAAAATCTAAATTTTTCATTTTACTTTTAATTGTTGGCATATGTGGCTTTGGCATTTATAGTCTTAACAACATTAGTATTGGTGCTGTCCCCGATATCACTAATAATCAGGTTCAAGTCATCACAACTTCTCGTAATCTTTCAACGGCAGATGTCGAGCAATTTATCACTTATCCTGTTGAAATAGAAATGTCGAATTTACCTGGAGTTAAGGAAATTCGTTCAGTTTCAAAATTTGGTTTATCTGTTGTTACTATCATTTTTGAAGACAAACTCGGCACATATTTACCACGCCAACTCATAGCTGAAAAAATAAAAGCCGCTGAGGAGAAAATTCCCGCACAATTTGGCAAACCTTTTATGGGACCAATTTCAACGGGTTTAGGCGAAATTTATCAATATACTATAGAAGTTGAAGATGAATTTAAAGACAATTATACCGCTACGGAACTTCGTAGCATCCAAGACTGGATTGTAAAAAGACAAATGGCTGGTATTCCTGGTGTGGTTGAAATCAATACTTGGGGTGGATTTTTAAAAGAATATGAAGTGGCTTTTTCTACGGATAAATTGCAAGCCCTAAATGTCAGTATTTCTAGTATTTTTAAGGCTTTAGAGCAAAACAATAGTGTTGCTGGCGGAAGCTATATTGAAAAAAATGACCAAGCCTATTTTATAAGAGGTGAAGGTTTGCTGAAATCTTTAGATGACATTAAAAATATTGTGGTTGAAAATAGAGATGGTCAACCTATTTATATAGAAGATATCGCAGAAGTAAATTATGGTCACGCACCAAGATTTGGTGCTATAACTGGCAACGGCGAAGGCGAAAAAGTACTAGGTCAAGTGATGATGCTTAAAGGTGCTGATTCAAACAAAACCATTCAAAGCGTTAAAAAACGTATCGAAGAAATTCAAAGCTCACTTCCAGAAGGCATATACATCAATGGATTTTTAGATCGAAGTGAACTCATTGCCAGAACCACAACAACTATATTTGAAAATCTTTCACTTGGATTTTTAGTCGTTATGTTTATTGTGATTTTACTCATTGGCGACTGGCGTTCAGGTTTGATAATTGCTTCTGTGGTTCCTTTGAGTTTTTTGACGGCCATTAGTTTGATGTACATTTTTAATATTGATGCCAACTTGATGAGCCTTGGAGCTTTAGACTTTGGAATCATCATTGACGGTGCAGTGATTATTGTAGAATTTGTCGCTTTTAAAATGCTAGAACGGTCAAAAGAATTTAGTTTTACTGAAACTGACAAAATCAAAGAATTAAAAGATAAAATCACTTTTAGCGGTGCTTCCAAAATGATGAATTCTGCCATTTTTGGACAGTTGATTATTTTGATTGTATTTATTCCTATTCTGGCCTTGACTGGTGTAGAAGGTAAAATGTTTAGACCTATGGCAATGACGTTTTGCTTTGCACTTATCGGTGCTATTATTATGTGTTTTACTTGGATTCCAGTGGCTTGTTCTTGGTTTTTGAAACCGTCAAAACTGCAGCACAAAAACTTTTCTGCACGTTTGATCAATACGATTAAAAGACTGTATCTTCCTAGTATAAGATGGGCATTACATCACAGAGGTTTTATATTGATTTCATCAGTTTTATTGCTTGCTTTTGCTGTTTTTACATTCACCAAAATGGGTGGTGAGTTTGTGCCAACTTTAGATGAAGGAGATTTTGTGATTCAACCTATTTTAAAAACAGGTAAATCTTTAGAAAGCACAGTCAAACGCACCACAAGGATTGAGCAAATACTCCTTGATGAAGTTCCTGAAGTTAGCCAAATCGTCTCTCGTATTGGTGCTGCTGAAGTGCCAACTGACCCGATGTCGATGCAAGATTCAGATGTCATTGTTCGGCTTAAACCCAAAAGTGAGTGGACTTCTGTTGAAACTAAGGAAGAACTTGCAGAGCTCATTAAAGAGAAACTGAGTATCATCCCTAATATGGAGTTGGAATTTACTCAACCTATAGAAATGCGTTTTAATGAACTCATCACAGGCGTGCGTTCAGATATTGCCATTAAAATATTTGGTGAGGATTTACAGATATTGGCTCAAAAAGGCAACGAAGTCAAAAGTTTGGTTGAAAATGTTGAAGGCGTTGGCGATATCTCTGTTGAAAAAATTGTCGGTTTACCACAAATGGCCGTCAAATATAATCGCCAAAAAATTGCCCGTTATGGGTTAAATATTCAAGACATTAATGATGTGATTACTGCAGGATTTTCAGGTTTAAAATCAGGTGTTGTTTTTGAAGGTGAAAGACGTTTTGACTTAGTGGTTAGGCTTAAAAAAGAAAGCAGAAATGAGCTGTCAGATTTAAAAAATTTAATGATTGATACACCAAACAATGGTAAGATTCCTTTAAATGAAGTTGCAGATATAGCTTATGATAAAGGTCCTGCAAAAATTTCAAGAGATCAAACTCGACGCCGTATTGTGGTAGGAATTAACGTGAGAAATCGAGATTTGCAGTCTGTTGTAGAAGACTGTCAGGCTATTATCAACAAAGATTTAGAACTACCAACCGGCTATAATATAACTTACGGTGGTCAGTTTGAAAATTTACAAAGTGCATTAAAACGTCTCAAAATCGTTGTGCCTATTGCTTTAGCTTTGATTTTTATCTTGCTATATTTTGCTCTTGAAACATTAAAAGATACACTCTTGATTTTTACAGCCATTCCATTTTCTGCAGTTGGTGGTGTTTTTTTACTTTGGTTAAGAGATATGCCGTTTAGTATTTCAGCAGGTGTTGGTTTTATTGCTTTGTTTGGTATTGCAGTGCTCAATGGAATTATTTTAGTAGAATATTTTAAAGAGCTCAAAAAAGAAGGTAAAGGTCTAACTAAAAACAATATCATCCTGGCCACTCAAGATAGATTGCGTGCTGTATTATTAACAGCAAGTGCAACAGCACTCGGCTTTTTGCCAATGGCAATTTCAACAGGTGCCGGTGCAGAAGTTCAACGCCCTTTAGCCACAGTGGTAATAGGCGGTCTTATCACTTCTACATTACTGACATTAATCATTTTACCCGTATTCTATTCCAGTATAGAAAATAAAAAATTTAATATGAAATCTTTCAAACTAAAACCCAGTATTTGGTTGATTATTATTGGCTTAGGTTTTACATTTAATTCTCAAGCACAAAGTATTGATAGTTTAAAAACCTTAATGCTCAACAATAACAAAGGCTTAAAAGCTTCAAAATTAAATATAGAAAGTCAAAAAGCAGCTCAAGGTCAGGCGTTTCAATTTAGCAAACTAGAGCTGTTTAATAATTATGACGAAGCTGATTTAGACCCCATAGCCAATCAATCTTTATACCAATGGGGTGGCGTTCAAAATTTTGAATTTCCTACAGTTTATGGCAAACGCTTAAAACGCAATAAAACTCAAACCAAAATCAGTGAATTAAGTTATGATTTAAAAACTCGAACTCAATTCAAAAATTTAGAATTGACCTATCAAAATCATATTATTTTGCAACAAAAACTTCAAATTTATACATATTTAGACAGTATTTATACTGATTTTTATAGAATGGCTAAACGAAGATTTGAAGAAGGCGAATCAACTTATTTAGAAAAAATAACCGCACAATCTAAACAAAGTCAAATTCAAAATCAGTTGACAATACTTTATAACCAATTGCAAAATAATCAAATTCAACTGCAAAACTTAGTGCAAACAGACCGTGAAATCAGTGTTGAGAATGCAAAACTTAAGCGTTTAGATATCGATTTTATCAATATAGAAAATCAACCTGATCTTAATTTAAGTCAAGCCCAAGTTGAACTGGCTAAAAATGAATGGAAATTGGCAAAAAACAAATTACTACCCGATTTTTATGCGGGTTATTTCATCAAAAACAATTCTGCTATTGATAAAAATTATGATGGTTATCAATTGGGTATAAAAATCCCCTTATTGTTTTTTGGCGATAAAGCTAAAATCAAATCTAAAAATATTCAAAAACAAGTCGCTCAATATAATTTTGAGCAAACCAGGTTAAATCTTGAAAGCAAACAAAATCAACTTTTACAAACCTTGACCACGCAATCAGAAAATTTGAACCGCTTTGAAACCACCCAACTTCAAGTGGCTGAAGAAATACTAAAAACCACTGAAAGTAGCTACAAAAATGGCGAAATCGATTTTTTTCAATATGTGCAAAGTGTTGATAATGCTATGCAAATCAAACTGAATTATATGGATGTATTATCCAATTACAACACAACTGTTATTCAACTCAATTATTTACTTTTAAACTAATATCATGAAAAATCTAAATATTTATATTCTTAGTCTTTTATCACTCATGTTATTTGCGTGTAACAATTCAACTGAAAACGAAATACCAAGTGAAGATAAACAAGTCAAAACAAACGATAATGAAATTGTTTTGACCAAAGCCCAGTTTAAATCTGGTAATTTTAAAATTGAAAAAGCTGATTCTGCAGTGTTTGCTGAGCGTTTTAAAGCCACAGGAATGATAGATGTGCCACCAGAAAATAGGGCAGAAGTGAGTTCTTTTTTTAGCGGATTTGTCAGCGAAACGCATCTTTTAATCGGTGATGAAGTTAAAAAAGGCGATTTACTCATTCAATTAACCAATCCAGATTTTATTCAGCTACAACAAAATTTTGTTGAAAACTACAATCAACTCAATTATTTGGAATCCGAATTTGAACGAAAACAAAACTTGTTTAATGACAATGTCGTGTCAGAAAAGGTTTTTCAAAAAGCCAAAAGCGATTATATGAGCCTATCTGCAAAAGTCAAAGGACAACGCCGCACCTTAGAATTGATGAATGTTAGCATCAATCAGGTTTTAGATGGAAATTTTTCAGAACAAATCAATATTTACGCCCCGATTTCAGGTAAGATTTCAAAAGTTAATGTCTCAAAAGGAATGCATATTCAACCATCAACAATGATGATGGAAATTTTGGATACCGAACATATTCACTTAGAATTAAATGTATTTGAAAAAGATATTATGAAAGTAAATGTTGGCGATACTTTAGAATTTAAAATCCCTGAAGTATCTGATCAAACTTTTAAGGCTTATGTGCATTTGGTCGGTGCTGAAATTAACGATAATCGCACTGTTCGCGTGCATGCACATCCTGTTGATGAGTCTCACAACTTTTCGGTCGGTATGTTTGTGGAAGCTTATTTTAAAAATAATCCACAAGTTCACTTGAGTTTGCCTGCTTCAGCCTTTGTAGAAACTGAAAACACTTTAAAAGTTTTGCGTCTAAAAGAAGATACCCAAGACGCTTTCATCTTTGAATTTATTGAAGTCCAAAACTCAGCTGAACAAAGAAATAGACGAGCTTTGCAAAGCGAATTTACGATTAAAAACACTGACCGATTTCTAACCCAAGGCGTTTTTGATTTGGTTGAAAAATAAAGTCAACTGGAAAAATTTATATTTAAAAATGCAAGAGTCAAATATTCAAAACCAAATAGCTTAAGGTCAAGTAGAAATTGTCAATTTTCTCAAACAAAATCTTGAATATGAATTTAATAATTTTAATATTACCAAAATTGAGATTAATATTTTAAATCCGTATATTTGAACTAAATGAATTGTCATGGAAATTACAGTTAATATAAAGGAGCAGAGTAAAATAACTACATTTCTTAATTTAATCAAAGAGATTGATTATATCGAGATAGTTAATGTAAAAGAAGAATTGCATGAGCTACCAGCAGAACATAGAGATTTACTTGATAAAAGATTGCAAAAAATTGAAAACGGAGAAACGACTTTTAAAAATTGGGATTTGATTAAAAAGAAGTATGAAAACAAAGCCGTTTAGTCTTCAATTATCAGATGAAGCAGAATTGGACTTAGATAAATCATACGAATTTTATTATGAGAATAATCCCAAAGTTGCTGATACTTTCTTTCAAAGAATAAAACTTGGTTTTGAGAATATTAAAGAAAACCCCGTTACTTTTCCTATAGCTCATAAAGATGTAAGAAAATATGTCATTAAAAAATTTCCATTTGTGATTTATTATCGAATTATTAATACTTCTATACAAGTGATTGCGATATTTCATACGAGTAGAAATCCTGAAATATGGAACGAGCGAAAATAAAATATGACTGCACAATAAGAACTATTAGTAATGCTTTTTAAGATACGTTTTTTTGATTTGGTTGAAAAATAAATGTCAATAAAAATCTGTATATTTCAAAATGCAAAATTCAAGCTTTAAAATCCTTATTGCTGAAGATCAACAAGAAATTGTAAATTTTTTAAAACAAGGTCTTCAGGAAGAAGAATATCAAGTTTTAGTAGCCAAAGATGGAAAACAAGCTTTAGAAATGGCTTTAAAAAACAGTGTTGATTTGATTTTGTTAGATTGGTTGATGCCAAAATTAAACGGCATTGAAGTTTGCAAAACCCTTAGAGCAAAACAGTTTAAAGCTCCAATTATTTTTTTAACAGCAAAAGACACCATTGAAGACACCATAGATGGCTTAAAAAGTGGTGCAAACGATTATGTCAAAAAACCGTTTAACTTTGAAGAACTTCTCGCCCGCATAGAAACCCATTTGCGTATTTTTTATAACATAGATGATATTTTAGAATTAGGTCATATCAAAATGAACGTGAGTAAACACCAAGTGTTTTGTGATGAAAATAAAATTAACTTAACCGAAAAAGAGTATAATTTTTTAAAATATTTAATGCAAAATAAAGGCAAAGTTTGTGAACGCAATGCTATTTTGGAGCATGTTTGGGACATTAATTTTGATTATGATTCTGGTGTTTTAGACGTGTTTATGAATGCGATAAGAAAAAAACTAAACCTCAAAAAAAATGAGTTGATTAAAACTGTCAGAGGTGTTGGATTTATGGCTGATGCATCATGAAAATATCTATTAAAAATCGCATCGCTTTTTATTCTGTCATAGGTATAGCCAGTATATCATTGGTGGTTTTTGTCGTGATTTATTTAAGTGTAAAAAAACAAAGTTTATTACAAATTGACCAAAAGTTAGAATTTGAAGCTCAAAAACATATTTATGAAATTAAAGTAAAGCCAGACAGTATTTATTTTGCTTACAAAGAAGAATGGTTAGAACGCGAGCATGTTGAAGTAGAAGTTTATCCATTGTTTGTTGAATTAGTAGATAAAAATGGTCAATCTATAGACAAGTCAACAAACTTACACAGTCAACATTTAGAGTTTGATTTGTCTCAAAATGAAACCTTTATCACAAATAAAGTATTAAACAATAATACTATAAGGCAAATTCAAATTCCATTACAACATTCTGGCCAAGTTGCTGGTTATATTGGCATTGCCACGTCTTTTGGAGATACCGAATTGGTTTTAGACGCTCTACAGGATATGTTGATGATCATTTATCCTATTTTACTCATCATTACTTTTTTTACCTCTAAACTTATTTCAAACATTACCATAAAACCGATTACAAAAATAGCCAATCGGGTAAGTGAAATTCATACAGGAAATCTTGACAAACGTGTAAGTGTGGTAGAAAATGGAGATGAGTTGCAAACTCTTTCAGTAGCTATTAACGATTTTCTTGACCGCATTGATGAAGGCTTAAAACGCGAAAAACAATTTACTGCAGATGCGTCTCATCAATTAAGAACGCCACTGTCTGTTATGAAAGGTAATTTAGAAATTTTATTGCGAAAACCACGAACAGAATTAGAATACAGACGAGAAGTGCAAAAAGCCATACATAAAATTGACGAAATGACCGATGCCGTTGAAAAATTGCTAATTCTCGCACGAATCAATAAATTAAATAGACATTTAGATTTTGAAAACATTAATTTGTATTTACTCTTAGAACAATTGTTTACAGATTATAAACGCCCTATTGTTTCAAAAAATTTGGTTTTAGACCTTGATAAAAACCTTAAAAATAAAACGGTTTATCTTAAAAAAAGCTTCTTGAGTTTAATTTTTGATAATTTGATTTCCAACGCCGTAAAATACGCAGATGTCAAATCTCAAATCAGTGTGTTTTCAAAAGATGTTTCTGATGGGTTTTTTGTATTTATTCAAAATTATGGTCCTGAAATTTCAAAAGAAGATTTAGAAGAAATCTTTATTCCATTTTACAGAAACAAAAATCACGAAATTTCAGAAATAGGCTATGGCTTAGGTTTAGCTATTGTTAAGAAAGCAGCAGAAGCCCTTGATATACCTATAGATGTGATTTCTGAAAATGGAATAACAAGGTTTAGTTTATATTTTAAAACTTAAGATTAGCTTAAGATTTATGTTGTAGATATTAAGATTAAAAAAAAAATGCGTTATTTATAAAAACATTCATAAAATGAAACTTGTTTTCCAACTTTCTGTTTTATTCATTAGCTTGACCTTGAGTGCCCAAGATTGGCAATCAAATCTTGATAAGTCCAAGCAATTAGCTCAAGATGAAAATAAACAAATATTATTAGTTTTTTCTGGCTCAGACTGGTGTGCACCTTGCATAAAGCTTGAAAAGAAAATCTGGACTTCAGAAGTATTTCAAAATTATGCTAAGGACAACTTAGTTTTGTTGAAAGCAGATTTTCCGCGTTTTAAAAAAAATCAACTTCCAAAAGACCAACAAGAGCACAACAAATGGTTAGCTGAACATTACAACCCGAAAGGATATTTTCCTCTTGTTGTATTGATGGATGCTAATGGCAAGGTGCTCAATCAACTTGGTTATGAAAATGTTGATCCTCAAGCATATATAAAAGCCATAAATGCATACTAAATTTACAATTTTGTTTATTTGTGTTTTGAGTTTTATAAACCTTAAAGCACAAGAAATTCACAAACGATCTCTGGGTTTGATGGGTAGCAATTTTGATATTACGGTTGTAGCCCAAAACAAAACTATAGCTCAAGCTTATATTGATACGGCCGTCAGTGAAATTTATCGCATAGAAAAACTTATCTCGTCTTGGAAACCTGAATCACAAACTTCAGCAATCAATAGAAATGCCGGCATCAAACCCGTAAAAGTTGACAAAGAATTGTTTGATCTGATCAAACGTTCAAAAGCCATATCACAACTCACCGATGGTGCTTTTGATATTAGTTTTGCTGCTGTTGAACATTTATTTTCATTTGATGGAAGAGAAACCACTTTGCCAAAAAAAGAAGTCATAACGGCTTCCGTTAGAAATATTGGTTACCAAAATATTATTCTCGATGAAAAACAACAAACGGTATTTCTAAAACAAAAAGGTATGCGTATTGGTTTTGGTGCCATTGGCAAAGGTTATGCTGCAGACAAAACCAAAGCCTTGTTGATGTCAAAAGGTGTTAAAGCTGGAATTATCAATGCTTCTGGTGATATGAATACTTGGGGAACTCAACCCGATGGTTCGGCTTGGAAGGTTGCTATTACCAACCCAATGGATAAAACTAAAAACTTCGGATTGTTTGATTTGAATCGTCAGGCTGTTGTTACTTCGGGTAATTATGAAAAGTTTTTTACAGTTGATGGTCAGCGTTATGCACATATTATTGACCCAAGAACAGGTATGCCTACCAAAGGTATTATCAGTGCAACGGTTTTTGCTCCAAAAGCTGAATTGGCTGATGCTCTGGCTACTTCAATGTTTGTTATGGGCGAAGAAGTTGGTATTAATCTCATCAACCAACTTCCAGATGTAGAAGCTATAATAGTTAAAGATGATGGAACATTGGTGCTTTCAAATAAAATAAAAATTAATTCAAAATGATAAAGAAAATCAGTTTAATCTCAATTGTTTTTTTGTCGCTTACATCTTGTGTAGCAGTAAAAGAATACGAAAAAGTCAAAATCAATGATCCTGATATGCAACTTTCACAAAGTGATGCCGCCAAGATGAAATCAGCTTTTCAATCATACAGAGAAGCTTCAGCAGGTGCCAATGGTGGCAAAACAGGTGGTGGTTGTGGATGTAATTAATACAATAAAAAATAAATATGAAATATCAAATTTTGTTAGTGGGGCTTTTGATGCTCGGGATTTCTATGAAGTCTATTGCACAAGACAATACTGAATACAAAAAACGAGTTTTAGACCAAACAGAAATCAAAGTCTTATCTAGCTATTATTCACAAGATGGCGACAATGCTGCAGTAACAGGTGGTCGTGGCACAGAAGAACTCACAGATTTTGCACCAACCATAAACGTAGCAATTCCACTCAACGACGATGATGTGTTAACCATAGATGCTTCGGTTTCTGCTTATACTTCAGCTTCTTCAAGCAATATTGATCCTTTTGATGGCGATGGACGAGCAGATCCTTTTGTTGAATCTACAGGAGAATCTCAAAAAGATAATTGGGTAGCTTTATCGGCTAATTACAGCCATTCTTCAGACGATAGAAATACCATTTGGAATACAAATATTTCGTTTGCCAATGAATATGACTATACTTCGATAGGCTTTGGCGGTAGCTACTCACGCTTGTTTAATGAAAAAAACACCGAAATTCAATTGCGTGGTAATGTCTTTATAGATTTTTTGAGTCCAATTTACCCCATAGAATTTAGAGATGGATTTAATATCAATAGATTTGATTTTGTTGGTGAAACAAATTTTGCACCAAATTTTACTCAATTTGATAACGAAAACAGAAATACATTTAATTTAGGTTTAAACATTTCTCAAATTTTATCAAAAAGCATTCAAACCGTATTTATTTCTGATTTTATATTACAAGATGGCTTGCTATCAACACCTCATCATAGGGTGATGTTTGCAGATATAGAAGATAGCGTTGCTGAAGATTTTACTCTCGGCAATGATGTTGAGAAATTACCAGACTCAAGATTCAAAATTGCCTTGGCCAATAGAACAAGTTTTTATATCTCAGAAAATTTTATATTGAGAAGTTACTACAGGTTTTATACCGATGATTGGGGTATAAATTCTCATACCATTGAATTTGAGTTGCCCATAAAATTGGGTTTAAAATACACTTTATATCCATCTTATCGTTTTTATACGCAAACTTCTGCAGATTATTTTAACGCATTTAATCAAGCACTTTCGACAGATGAATATTACACTTCAGATTATGATTTATCAGAATACGACGCTCATCAATATGGTTTGGGTTTCAAATATTATGATCCTTTAACTAAATTTAGGGTTGGCAGTTTTGGTTTGAAAAGCATCAATATAGAATTTAATCAATATTCACGAACATCTCAAAATTTTGATGCGTTTTTTACTTCTATTGGTTTAAGCTTTTCAGCATTAAAATAACTAACTTTGCAATATGAAAGTATTAATTACAGGTGCAGCTGGCTTTATCGGCTCTCATATGGCAGAACTTTTGGCTTCAAAAGATTTTCATGTTTATGGGCTTGACAATTTGTCAACCTATTACGATGTTGACTTAAAGCAAAAAAACATCAATGCAATTACTGATGCTGGTGTAAAATTTATAAACGCTGATTTACGTTTTCCTGAGCAGTATCAAAATTTAAGCAACGATTTTGATTTTATCATCCATTTTGCGGCTCAACCTGGTATTTCAAAAGACTCTACATTTCAAAGTTATCTTGAAAATAATGTATTAGCAACTCATCATCTTATCCAATTTGTTAAACTTCAAAAACAGCTCAAACACTTTTTTAATATCAGCACGTCTTCTGTTTATGGCAAATACGCTACGGTTTCAGAAAATGTAGCACCTCAGCCTATATCGACCTATGGAATAACTAAACTCGCAGCTGAGCAAATGGTTTTGTCTGAAAGTCGTCAACAACATTTTAAAGCCTCATCGCTTAGATTATATTCCGTTTATGGCCCGAGAGAAAGACCCGATAAATTGTTTACAAAATTGATTAGCTGTGCATTGAACGACACTAAATTTCCTCTTTATGAAGGCAGTCTTAAGCACCTCAGAAGTTATACTTATGTTGGCGATATCGTCAAAGGGATTTACAATGCCATAAAAGTTTATAATGCTTTAGATGGTGAAATAATCAATTTAGGTCATTATGAAAAACACAGCACT
The DNA here is from genome assembly GCF_053628795.1 of Psychroflexus sp. MBR-150. Classification (NCBI taxonomy): domain Bacteria; kingdom Pseudomonadati; phylum Bacteroidota; class Flavobacteriia; order Flavobacteriales; family Flavobacteriaceae; genus Psychroflexus; species Psychroflexus sp. MBR-150. The sequence goes on along the minus strand of NZ_JBRJHB010000025.1, from coordinate 19,154 downwards.
CAAGAAGGCGTATTGAATGTTGAAAAGATTTTAAAAAAACATATCCAAATTCAAAATCTGCCACCAAGGTCTGGAGATCAGCAAGAAACGCAAGCCATTATAGACAAAGCAAAACTTTTATTAAATTACCAACCTAAAACTTCTTTTGAAGAAGGCATAAGAAAGCAGATAGAATGGTTTAAATCTCAGTATAACATAAAATAATAGTTTGAGCAACAATACACAACTCACCATAATTGTCCCTATATTCAATGAAGAAGAAAATATAGAACGCTTAAAAGAATCGCTTTCTCATTATTTTCAAAAAGCTTCAGTTCCTGTTAAGGCTTTGTTTGTCGATGATGGCTCAACTGACGGTAGTTTAGACAAGATAAAGTCGATATGTGAAAATTCTCATTGTTTCGATTATATCAGTTTTACTCAAAATCAAGGTTTGAGTGCGGCTATTAAGGCAGGTTTTGACCATGTTGATTCTTCATTAACAGGCTATATAGACGCCGATTTGCAAACCGATCCTGACGATTTTGAATTGCTCTTAGAACATATTGGAGACTACGATTTGGTTACTGGCAATCGCAATCACGGCAGAAAAGATAGCTTTACTAAAAATATGAGTTCAAAAATTGCCAATGGCATAAGGCGAACATTCACTCACGATGGTATGGAAGACACAGGTTGTCCTCTGAAAATTATCAAAACTGAGTATGCCAAAAGAATCCCAATGTTTAAAGGTTTACATCGTTTTTTGCCAGCTATGATTATGCTTCAAAACGGCAAGGTCAAACAAGTAGATATTCAAAACTATCCTAGATTAGCAGGTCAATCTAAATTTGGTTTATGGAATCGCTTACTCGGTCCGCTTTTAGATTGTTTTGTATATCTGTGGATGAAAAAAAAATACATCAACTACGAAATTGAAGAAAAATCATAATGCAAGACTGGGTGATATATAGTGTTGGTTTTTTGGCACAACTTTTATTTTCGAGTCGCACTTTTTACCAGTGGATAGCTTCTGAAAGACAGAAACAAGTTGTTGCCCCAAGATTTTTTTGGCAGATGAGTCTTTTAGCGTCTATTTTGTTATTTGTGTATGGCTACTTAAGGCACGATTTTGCCATTATGCTCGGTCAGTCTTTAACCTATTTTATATATATTAGAAATATTCAGCTTGAAGGTCAATGGCATAAATTTCCAAAAGTAAGTCGGATTTTTTTATGGGTTTTCCCAATGTTAATCATTGTATATTATTACAACAACAACACTATGGATATTCAAAATTTATTTGATACCGAAAATATTCCTATTTATTTATTAGTCTTAGGGATTGTAGCTCAACTCTTGTTTACTTTTCGGTTTATTTATCAATGGATTTATTCTGAAAAACAAAAAATCTCAAGTCTGCCCAAGGGTTTTTGGGTAATTAGTTTGTTGGGTTCTATTTTGATTTTAACTTATGGAATATTAAGGCAAGATCCAGTTTTAGTTGTCGGTCATAGTTTTGGAATCGTGATATATATTAGAAATTTAAAATTATTGAAACTTGAAAATCGTTGATAAGTATCCTATTTTACTTTTGATTCTGATAAGTTTAGGCTTATTTGCCTTTAATCTTGCTGAACTTCAAGTCTCGATTATGGAAGCTCGCAATTTTAATGTGGCTCGAGATATGATTACTGAAAATAATTGGTTTCTAACCACGATGAATAATTTGCCACGCTACGAAAAACCACCTTTTCCAGCTTGGTTCACAACGCCTTTTGCTTATGTGTTTGGGCTTGATAATGTTTGGGCTTACCGCATTCCGACGAGCATTATTACTATTTTAGGTATCGTTTATTTTTATAAGTTGATTCATATTTGGAGTTCTAAAAGATTGGCTTTTTATGCGGCACTTATCTTAGCAACTTCGTTCTATATTATCGTTATTAGATTTGAAGCTCCTTCAGATATTTATACACATGCCACAATGCTTATAGGGTTTTATTATTTACTGAATAATCATCCAATGATAAAATGGCAAAATGTATTATTAGGAGCTATTTTCTTTGGTTTATCTATTTTGTCAAAAGGCCCAATTGGACCATATACTCTGTTTCTGCCGATGATTTTAGCATATTATTTCAGTTTTAAAGTTAAGTTTAAATCTCATTGGTATAAAGTTTTAAGCTTTTTAATCTTAGGTGTTGCAATTGGTGGAAGCTGGTATCTCTATGTGCGATTTGCCGATCCACAAACTTTAAAAGATATAGCAGAAACTGAAACCCAAAATTGGACAGATTATCACACACGTCCATTTTATTATTATTGGAGCTTTTTTATTCAATCAGGTATTTGGACGATTCCAGCTTTGGTAAGTTTGGCATATCCATATTTTAAATCAAAATTAAAACACAAAACGATTTATAAGTTTTCTTTTTTGTGGACTGTGATTGCTATAATTTTATTGTCTGTTGTGCCTGAAAAGAAACCTCGGTATCTCGTTCCAGTTTTGATTCCGCTTGCACTTAATACAGCAATGGTGTTGCAATATTTATTTAATAATAAGAAAAACATTATTTCTAAAATTGTTCATTATTCTCATTATTCAATTTTAGGAATTGTTTGTATTGCAATTTTGGCTTTACCTTTGATTATTAAAACTCATACTTCTTCTTTTTGGTCACTTTATATCATTTTGAGTTTAACGAGCTTGAGTATTGCTTACTTTATTTTTTATAATTTAAAACGAAAACAATTCGAAAAACTGTTTTGGGCTAATATATTTTTAATTTTAATGATTACTTTAATCGGACAAAGCGGTGTGTTTTTATTTAAACAAAATGACAATTACAATCCCTTAGAAGCCAGTAAACTTCAAAATGCCGATTTACCTAAATTCTACTATGAATACTTAGAACCTGAAATAATATGGGAATTTGGTGAGAATACAATAAAGATAGATCCAAATCAATTACCTGAAAAAGATTTTCAATTATTAGTTTCGGGAAATTTAGTGAATCAATTTGAAAGCAAATTTCCAGACATAGCAAAACATGCTAGAATTCAAGTTTTTGATAGAAATTATTACCGAACTGGCGATAGAAAACGGAAACGTTTTATCATTTATGTTTACACCATCAAATAAAACTTTACCTTAAAATAGTCTCCTTTCTGTCTGGACCTACTGAAATAATTTTAATATTGACATCTACAAAGTCTTCAATAAAGGCGATGTAATCTTTAAGGTTCTGTGGAAGTTCATCAAAAGTTTTAACTTGAGTAATATCTTCTTCCCAACCTTTAAAATTTTTGTAAATCGGTTTTAAATCTTCGGCACTCAGATTGTATGGTAAATGTGAAATTTCTTTGCCATTATAGTGATAAGCAGTGCAAACTTTTAAATTTTTAAACCCGCTCAATACATCGGCTTTCATCATCATTAAGTCTGTGACGCCATTGACTTCAACAGCATATTTCAGAGCGATTAAGTCAAGCCAGCCACATCGACGAGCTCTACCTGTAGTAGCTCCAAATTCGTGACCTATTTTTGCCATTTGTTTACCGTTTTTATCAAACAACTCCGTGGGAAACGGACCACTACCTACACGTGTAGTATAAGCTTTAAAAATACCAAACACTTTTTGAATTCTGTTTGGTGCTATGCCAAGCCCTGTGCAAGCTCCAGCAGCAGTTGTGTTTGATGAGGTTACAAAAGGATAAGTGCCAAAATCAATATCTAACAACGAACCTTGTGCTCCTTCTGCCAAAATACTTTTGTTGCTTTTGATGGCTTGAAATAAATATTCTTCAGAATCGATAAATTGAAGGGTTCTAATTTTTTCTACGGCTTCAAAAAATTCACTTTCCAATTCATTTAAATCGTATTGCACATCAACGTTGTAAAATTTTATCATAGCCTGGTGTTTATCAGCCAATTGGCGATACTTGTCTTGCCAGTCATCAAACTCTAAATCGCCCACACGAATACCATTTCGCCCTGTCTTGTCCATATAAGTTGGACCAATACCTTTTAGAGTAGAACCAATTTTGGCTTTGCCTTTAGCGGTTTCTGAAGCAGCATCCAACAAACGATGCGTTGGCAAAATGAGATGTGCTTTTCTTGAAATCAGTAGAGATTTGGTGTAATCTACATCATATTTGTCAAGACCTTCAAGTTCTTTTTTGAAAATTACAGGATCTATCACCACGCCATTACCAACGACATTAATAGCTTTAGGATGAAAAATCCCTGATGGAATGGTGTGTAACACGTGTTTGATGCCGTTAAATTCTAAGGTATGTCCTGCATTTGGACCACCTTGAAATCTAGCGATAATGTCATATTGTTTGGTGAGATAATCAACGATTTTGCCTTTGCCTTCATCGCCCCATTGTAGGCCAAGTAGTAAGTCTATTGTCATTATGAATTGTCCTTTGGTTGATTGCGTTTGCCATAAAAATATAGCGTGTGTTTATCTATACTGATGTCAAACACTTCTTCTATTGTTTTTTTGATGGATTCTATACGTGGGTCACAAAATTCTATAACTTCATTAGTATCTGAAAGAATGACGTGGTCGTGCTGTTTGTCAAAATAAGATTTTTCGTATTGGGCTTGTGTGCTACCAAACTGGTGTTTTCTCACTAAACCACAATCGAGTAATAAGTCTATAGTGTTATAAAGTGTAGCTCGACTGACGCGATAGTTTTTATTCTTCATCGTGATATACAACGACTCGATATCAAAATGATTTTGATTTTCATAGATTTCTTGTAAAATGGCAAAGCGTTCAGGAGTTTTGCGGTGTTTGTTTTCTTCCAAATATTTGGTAAATACATTTTTTACAATGGCCTGATTGTTTTGTTCTACATTTTTCAAATTTTCCATAATTGCAAATTTAAGCTTTATTCACGGCTTACTTTATCAATTCCATCTATTTTTTTTAGTTTGTCAATCAATTGATTAAGAATTTTTTTGTTTTTAATGGTTACGGTTATTTCACCATTAAAGATGCCGTGTTTACTTGAAAAGTTCAAATTTTTCATATTGACATTCAAACTTTTTGAGATTAAATCGGTAACTTGACTGACAAGACCAAGATTGTCAATACCAGACAGTTTGAGTTTGGCATTAAAATCTTCTTCGGTTGAGTCTATCCACTTGGCTTTTAGGATGCGATAGGCGTAATTGCTTTGCAGTTGTATGGCATTTGGGCAATCTTTTTTATGAACTTTTATACCGTCATTTACTGTCAAAAAACCAAAAACATCATCGCCAGGGATAGGATTACAACATTTGGCAAGCGTGTAATCAAAGGTTTCTTCGTCATCGCCAAACACCAATTGATCAAAATTAGATGAAATTTCATCATCATTAATTTCTTTATTTTGGGGCTTAGACTGCCGTCTGATTTTTGATTTAAAAAAGGAAACTAAAGCATTGTTTTTCTGGGATGCAAAATCTTTGAGTTCTTTATTATCAATAGTGCCTTTGCCTACGCGGTAAAACAAATCTAAACTGGTTTTAAGCTTAAAGTGATTGACCAGTTCATTGACGGTTTTCTCGTTGAGCTGAATTTTTTGTGAGCGCAATTTTCGTTTAAGAATTTCTTTGCCTTCTTCAGCAATTTGTTTTTTGGTTTCTTTTAAGGCTGTTTTGATTTTAGAACGTGCTCGTGCTGTGGTTACAAAATCAAGCCAGTTGGCCGTAGGTTTGGCATTTGGAGAAGTAATGACTTCAACTTGGTCTCCACTTTTTAGCTCATGGCTTAAAGGGGTAAGTTTGCCATTGACTTTCGTGCCACGAGTTGTCAAGCCAACATCGGTATGAATGTGAAATGCAAAATCTAAAGCTGTTGCACCTTTAGGCAAGGATTTTAAATCACCTTGCGGTGTAAATACAAAAATTTCTTTGGCATATAGGTTGAGTTTAAAATGTTCAACAAAATCAACAGCGTTGGTTGTGTTGTTTTCTAAAGCCTCTTGTAGTCTTGACAACCATTGGTCTAAACCGTGGTCTATATTTTTATCACCATGTTTGTATTTATAATGAGCGGCATATCCTTTTTCGGCAATTTCGTTCATGCGTTCACTGCGGATTTGCACTTCAACCCATTGACCTTTTGGTCCCATGACGGTGATGTGCAAAGCTTCGTATCCCGTTGACTTAGGTGAAGAAATCCAATCCCGCAATCGGGTAGGATTGGGTCTAAAGAAGTCGGTAACGATAGAATAAATTTTCCACGCCAAAAACTTTTCGTTAGCCAAGTCAGATTTGTAAATAATTCTTATGGCAAACTTGTCATAGACTTCATCAAAGTCGATGTTTTGAGCCACTATTTTTTTGCGGATAGAATAGATAGACTTGGGTCGCCCTTTGATTTCGTAGTTCAATCCTTCTTTGTCTAAAGCTTCAGAAATGATATTGCTAAAGTCTCTAATATATTGGTCTTGTTCTTCTTTACTTTCTTTTATTTTGTTAGCAATATCTTGATAAACTTCAGGTTCAGTGTATTTTAAACTTAAATCTTCAAGCTCTGTTTTAATGTTATAAAGCCCGATTCGGTGGGCGAGTGGTGCATAAATATATAAAGTTTCAGAGGCAATTTTGACTTGTTTATCGGGTCGCATAGCATCCATCGTTTGCATGTTGTGTAAACGGTCAGCAATTTTTATGATAATGACGCGGATGTCGTCATTTAAAGTGAGCAACATTTTTCTAAAATTCTCAGCTTGGAGTGAAATGTCTCCATCTTTTTTTAGGCTTGAAATTTTTGTGAGACCGTCCACGATTTTTGCTACAGTTTCACCAAAGAGTTGTTCGATATCTGCAAGAGAATATTCGGTATCTTCAACCACGTCGTGAAGGAGAGCAGCGATGATTGAAGTGGCATCTAATCCAATTTCAGAAGCTACGATTTGTGCTACGGCTATAGGGTGAAAAATATAAGCTTCACCAGACTTTCTACGCTGATCTTTGTGAGCTTCTAAGGCAATTTCAAAAGCTTTTCTGATTTGGGTTTTATCGTTTTTGCTCAACGATCGATAGCTGATACGCAAAAGCTTTTTGTATTGCTTGGCAATTTCTTTATTTTCTTTGTCGATGTATTCTTCTGTTAGCATAAAACTAAATTAGAAAATTTTAGTTATATGTCAATCATTTCAAGGTTTTTTTATGACTTTATTGATTAAATAAGTTTTGAGTAAAAATTAAAAATGCTTCAAGAGAAATCAGAAAAAGAATAATATTATAGCCATTCGTGCATTCGTGGCTTAAATATTCTTAATTCAAAACTTTCTCAAAATTCATCGCCGTTTCAATCAATGCCAAGTGAGAATAAGCTTGTGGAAAATTACCGAGCAAACGCTTGGTTTTGAAATCAATATCTTCACTAAATAAGCCGAGATGATTGGAGTAGCTGAGTAAAGTTTTAAATTGTTTTAAAGCTTCTTGAGTTTTGCCAATTTTATTTAAACTATTGATATACCAAAAAGTGCAAATCGTGAAAGAGGATTTGGGAATACCAAAATCATCTTTGTTTTTATAGCGATAAAGCAGACCATCATAGGTTAATTTTTGACCGATGGCTTCCACAGTTTTAATAAACTTAGGGTGTTTAGCATCGATAAATCCATAAGTTTCCATAAGCAAAACCGAAGCATCTAAATCTTCTGAATCATAAGATTGGGTAAAGGCTTGAGCGTTTTCATTCCATGATTGTTTAAGAATATCGGCTTTAATGTCTTGTTCTAATTTTTCCCATTGGTAAAGTTTTGAATTTTTACCGAGCATTTTTGATACTTTTATAGCTCTATCAATGGCAACCCAGCACAAGACTTTTGAAAATGTAAAATGTCTATCGCCTTGTCTAAATTCCCAAATACCTTTATCGGGTTCTTTCCAGTGTTGTTTAACAACCCAAGCTATACCTTTTGTAATTGCCCAGAGTTCTTCTTTGTTTTCTACATCACAATTGAATTTAAGCAGCTCTTGATAAATCACATCCATCAAAATACCATAAATATCATTTTGCTTTTGTTGGTAAGCGGCATTTCCAGTTCTAACGGGTTTTGAATTTTCGTAACCAGATAAGTGATCTAAAATATGTTCGGTCAGTTTTTTTTCTTTGTTGATACCATACATAATTTGAAGTTTTTCATTTTTATCAGGAATCAAATCTATCACAAACTGTAAATAGCGTTTTGCCATACGCTGATGACCTAATTGAGATATCACCTTCACAACCATAGACGCATCTCTTATCCAACAAAACCTGTAATCCCAATTTCGCACTTCACCGATGGTCTCAGGAAGCGACGTGGTGGCTGCTGCTAAAATGGCACCACTTTTGTCGTAGCTCAATAATTTTAGCGTTAAGGCACTTCTTAAAACTTCATTTTTAAAATGATTAAAATGCAGGGTTTTTTGACACCAATCTAACCAATACACTTTAGTTTTTTCATATTCTAAAGTTACACTGTCAAGGTTAGGAAGATCAATTTTTTCGTTATAACTCAATACACAAAAGACATTATCCGTTAGTATGATTGGCTCAGCATTGATGATTTTTTTGTGGTCTAAATTTGTGTATAAAAACAACGAGTCAAAATGCTCTTCATCTTTGATCAGTCCCACAATAAAATCTTTTTTATCAAAAATCAAGGTTTCGCCTTTGGCATATTCTAATCGGGGTTGATAATCTATTACAACCTTGGGTTGACCGTACAAAATTCTTATATACCTTATAAATTCTGGCGGTGCATGATATTCCTGATTAGCCTTTTGGTATCGTGGCAAAAAATCTAAAACTTCAAACCCAGCATCGTCATTTTTAAATTGTGTTTTTAGCACACAGGTATTCTTGATGTAATACTGATTAATTTCATATTCATCGGAATTTAAAAATCCAAAATGTCCACCTTTGTCTTTGTCGAGAAGTTTTGCGAAAACTGAAGCAGAGTCAAATTCAGGTAAACAACACCAATCTACTGATGCAGTTTTTGAAATCAAAGCAGCTGAGCGACAATTGCCTATAATGCCATAATCAAGATTGTTCATAAAAAAATAATTAGATTTTGTGAGCTATATAAAATTGTTTTGCTAAATTAATAGAAAATTTATCGATAAAACAAAGTGTTCCCATGAATAAAACAATAATTGTTTCAAATCGCTTGCCACTTCAAGTTAAACTCACCGATAGTAGTATAAAAGTCATCCCAAGCGTTGGTGGATTAGCAACAGGAATGAAATCAGTTCATCGCGATAGCAACGGCGTATGGGTTGGTTGGACTGGTCTAACCGATGAAGCAATAGATGAAAACATACAGAAACAGGTTGATATAGCTGTTAAAAAAGAGCAATGTGTTGGTGTTAATCTTACCGAAGATGATATCCAAAACTATTATTATGGATTTAGCAATCGCACCTTGTGGCCTTTGTTTCATTACTTTTTAGAATACACCGAATACGACAAACATGCTTGGGAAAGTTATAAACGCGTCAATGAAAAATTTGCCAAAGTGGTTTTAAATCAAATTGAAGATGGCGATAAAGTTTGGATACATGATTACCAATTGTTGTTATTGCCACAACTTATTAAAGCCGAAAAACCTGATGTATCAATTGGATTTTTTCTGCATATTCCGTTTCCGTCTTACGAAATTTTTAGAACTTTTCCTAAGCGTGGCGAACTATTAGAAGGTATGCTTGGTGCAGATTTGATTGGGTTTCATACCTATGATTATGAGCGACACTTTTTGAGTTCAGTGAAAAGAATTGCTAATAAGGAAGTCAAGTTTAACAAAATCACACATAATAATAGAATCATTAAAGTCGATTCGTTTCCTATGGGAATTGACTACAAAAAATTTGAAAAAGCAGCTTTAGACAATCAAGAACAAAATAAACGTCAAAAAACAGAAATTCAAAGACGACTTGATGAGCATTTAAGTCAAAGTAAATCTACAAAAATGGTCTTATCTATAGACCGATTAGATTATACCAAGGGAATTCCAAATCGGATACGGTCTTTTGAATATTTTCTTAAAAAATATCCGCAATACAGAGAAAAAATTCGTTTGATCATGTTAGCTGTGCCATCGCGATCTCAAGTACCACAATATCAGAAATTAAAAAGAGAAACCGATGAGTTGGTCGGTCGGATCAATGGTCAGTTTTCAACAGTAAGTTGGACACCTATTTGGTATTTTTTTAGAAGTATGCCTTTTGAAAACTTGATTGATCTCTACACCTCTTCAGATGTAGCTTTAATCACCCCAGTTCGAGATGGTATGAATCTAGTGGCTAAGGAATATGTAGCCACACGAACCCGAAAAGATGGGGTTTTGGTATTAAGTGAAATGGCTGGTGCATCTATAGAAATGAGTGAAGCTTTACTCATCAATCCTTTTAATTTTGAAGAAATAGCAGACACGCTAAAAAAAGCATTAGAAATGCCAATTGAAGAACAAAGAGAACGCATGACTAGTCTTCAAAAACGAATTTCGCGTTACAGTGTTGAAAAATGGGCAGAAGAATTTATGAATGATTTAGAATCCTTACAAAATGTAAGTCAATATATCAAAGCAGACAAACTCACAGAATCAAAGCAATCAAAAATAATCAAAGACGTAAAACAATCTAAAAACACACTTTTGCTTTTAGATTACGATGGAACTTTAGTAAATTTTACTCAAAAACCAGAAGAAGCTAAGCCTGATAAAGAATTGTTTAGATTGTTAGAAAGCATAGACAAAAATCCAAAGATAGAAATCTGCATCATTAGTGGTCGAGATAAGGAAACCTTAGGCAAATGGTTTGCTCATACCAATTATCGCTTGATATCAGATCACGGCGTTTTTTATAGAAATAATAATGAATGGAATGCATTAGAAATTCTTAAAAATGATTGGATGGCCGATGTAATCCCTATACTTGAAACTTTTGTCGATAGAACACCACGGTCAAGCTTAGAAAAAAAATCTTTTTCACTTGCCTGGCATTATCGAAATTCTGACTTAGAAATGGCTGAAAAACGCGTTGTTGAAATCAATACCGTTTTGACAAGTTTGATTTCAAATACTGATTTAACCATTATGCACGGCAATAAAGTCTTGGAAATAAAAAGCAGTAAAGCCAATAAAGGTCAAGCGGTTTTACATATTTTGAATGAGAAAAAATTTGATAGCATTATTGCAATTGGCGACGATTGGACGGATGAATATATGTTTGAAGATTTACCCGAAACAGCACATACCATAAAAGTAGGTCTAAAAAAAACCAATGCCAAATATTATCTCAATAAAGTAGAAGATGTGAGGTCTTTTTTGAAAAATCTGACAGTCTAAATTTTTAAACTACAAATTGTTAGGTTTCTTTATAAATCATATACTTTCACCACAATTTCAGTTTAATGTGAAACCACGTTAATATTAATAATTCTACTTTTGTCTTCACAACACAAATCATTATTAGATATTTGAATAAAAAATTTAATTTGCTAAAATTTAATTGATATTAGGTTATGAAATTAATAATAAATATTCTGATTGCCTTAACAATAATGTCTTGCCATAACAAAAAAGAAACAACTCAAGTTCAAAAAGAACAAACCACAGATAAAGTTAAAATAGAATATGCCAAGGCATTTGAAGTAGAAAGTCATAAGGATTATTATATCTTAAAAGTTACTCAAGCATGGCCAGAAGCGACTAAAGATTATACATACTTGCTTCACAAACGCGGGCATAATAGTCCTGAAAATATTGATTATGATGTATTATTAGAAATTCCAATAAAAAGTTTGGTTGTTACATCAACAACTCACATTCCTTCTTTAGAGAATTTAGGGGTGTTAAATAGTTTAGTTGGTTTTGCTGACACCGATTATGTATCTTCAGCATCTGCACGTCAATTGATCGACAAAGGCAAAATTAAAGATGTAGGTCAAAATCAAAGTTTGAACACCGAATTACTAATAAATCTAAAACCCGAAGCCATTGTAAGTTTTGCTGTGAAAGGTGAAAACAAGACCTTGTCTAGCCTTAAAAAATTTGGTATTCCCGTTTTATACAATGCCGATTGGGTAGAGCAACATCCTTTAGGCAAAGCCGAATGGATTAAGTTTTTTGGATTACTTTTTGATAAATACGAAAAAGCGAATCATATTTTTAAAGAGATAAAACGAGAATACAACAATGCCAAAACTCTCGCTCAAAGAGTTCATACACAACCAAGTGTAATATCTGGAGCCTTATGGAAAGACCAATGGTATCTTCCAGCTGGTGAAAGTTGGCAAGCTCAGATTATTAAAGATGCCAATGCCAAATATTTATATTCAGACACAAAAGGTAGTGGAAGTTTATCTTTAGCTTTTGAAAGCGTATTAAATCAATCTCAAAATGCAGATTTTTGGATTGCTCCAGCACAATACATCTCATACAAACAAATGCTTGATAGTCAACCGCATTACAAAAAATTTAAAGCTTTTAAAAATCAAAATATCTATACATTTGCCAAACAGAAAGGACAGACTGGTGGTGTTTTGTATTATGAGCTTGCACCAAACAGACCTGATTGGGTTTTAAAAGATTTGATAAAGATTTTTCACCCACAACTATTGCCTGAATATGACACCCATTTTTTTAAACCTTTAAATCCGTGAAAAAAATTCCTAGAATTATTTTAGGCTTTTTGTTGATACTGATATTTTTATGCTTAGTAAATATCAGTTTAGGCTCTGTAGCTATTCCTTTAAACGACATTTTTAAAGCTGTTTTTACTGGTCAGAGTTCAAATGAAACTTGGACTTATATCGTTTTAAATTATCGTTTGCCTAAGGCTATTACTGCTATTGTTATTGGTTCTGGCTTAGGTATTAGCGGATTGCTCATGCAGACATTTTTTAGAAATCCACTTGCTGGTCCATATGTTTTAGGTTTAAGTAGTGGAGCAGGACTTGGTGTGGCTTTGCTCATAATGGGTAGCGGTTTATTTGGCATAGGATTTAGTGGGTCTGTTTGGTTCAGTAAAACTGCACTTATTTTAGCATCAAGTCTGGGAAGCGTATTGGTGATGATAGCCATTTTACTAACTTCTGCAAAAATTAAAGACAGCATGGCACTTTTGATTATAGGTTTAATGTTTGCTAGTCTAACAGGAGCTGTGGTGAATGTATTATCCTATTTTAGCACATCTGATGAGTTACAACAATTTGTGTTTTGGTCATTGGGAAGTCTTGGCGATTTGTCTTGGGTAGAAGTCAGTATTTTGAGTGTTTTTTGGTTGATAGGCTTATTGCTTTGTTTGTTTTTAGTCAAGCCTTTAGATGCGTTGTTGATCGGTGAGTCTTATGCTAAAAGCTTAGGCGTCAATATTAGAAGCTTGCGTTATGCAACTGTAATAACCACTTGTCTTTTAACAGGTAGCATCACTGCATTTGCAGGTCCAATTGCTTTTGTGGGTTTAGCTATACCTCATTTAATTAGACTTGTTTTTAAGACAAATAAACACCTTATAATGCTACCAGCTGTTTCAATTGGTGGAGCCATGGTTATGCTGATATGTGATAGTATTTCTCAGTTGCCAGGCTTAGACAACACAATACCTATCAATGCTGTTACATCTTTGTTTGGTGCACCTATTGTGATTTGGTTAATTATGCGTTCCAGACAACTTAATTTTTAGTTATGCGATTAGAAACTCAAAATATTAGCATAGGCTACCAGAAACCAAAATTAGAAGTGGCACAATCTATTAATATTGAGATTAAAGATTCAAATTTAACTGCTGTAATTGGTGTAAATGGGTCTGGCAAATCAACATTGATCAAAAGCTTGTCTAAGCTTCTACCTATTTGTGAAGGAAAAATATTGCTCAATGGAAAAGATTTTAATAATCTTAGTAACAATGAAATAGCCAAACAAATCAGTGTTGTTTTGACTAAAGAACCTTTACCACAACATTTAAGTGTTTTAGACTTTGTGGCATTAGGAAGACAGCCTTACACCAATTGGTTAGGCTTGCATAAAATTGAAGACAAGAGCCACATCATAAAATCATTAAAACAAGTTGGTTTATACGCTATAAAAGATAGATCATGCATGTCTTTAAGTGATGGGCAACTCCAAAAGGCTTTGATAGCAAGAGCGATAGCTCAAAACACTCCGCTAATTATTCTCGATGAACCAACGTCACATCTTGATATGTATCATAAAGCTTTGATATTGAATTTGCTTAAAACAATAAGTCAAGACCATCAAAAGTCTGTAGTTTTTGCAACACATGAAATAAATTTGGCTTTACAACTTTGTGACTCGATTGTTTTAATTAAAGATAAAAAAGTGGTTCAAGATTCTCCCCAATCTTTGATTGACAGTGGGTTACTTCATCAATTATTTCCACGAGATTTAATTAGATTTGATGAAGATGCAAAACTATTTAAAATGAATTCGATTTAAATTTGCCTAAATTTTGTGGAAAGCTATAAATAAAATATATTTGCAAACCGAATTTAGAACCAACTCAAAAGGCCTCGTGGCGCAACTGAATAGCGCATCTGATTACGGCTCAGAAGGTTGCAGGTTTGAATCCTGCCGAGGTCACTTTTTTAATGTTAAGCCTTTGATTTTTAAGGGCTTTTTTGTTTGTGATTTCAGCATAAGCCCATAAATATCTCTCGTTTACAACGAGTGCATACAACGCAATCTTTACTATTTCTAAAACATTACTGTAACAAATCCTTTGTAAACCCGTCGTATAACTATAACTAAAACCAAACTATGCCAGAAACAATACTCGATCTCAAAAACCTCACGAAAAGATTTGGCAAATCCACTGCGGTTTCCGATTTAAGCTTTACCATCGAAAAAGGAAATGTTTACGGTATTCTCGGCCCTAATGGAAGTGGAAAATCAACTACACTTGGAATGGTGCTCAACGTGATCAATGTTACTTCAGGATCGTTTGAGTGGTTTTCAGACACAATGGATACGCACGAGGCTTTAAAAAAAGTAGGTGCCATTATTGAAAGCCCCAACTTTTATCCCAATATGTCGGCTTTAGACAACTTGAAATTGGTGTGTAAAATTAAAGAAATAGAAGAAAGCAATATCGAAAATGTGTTACAAACGGTTGATCTTCTCGACAGGAAACACGACCATTTTAGAACCTACTCTTTGGGTATGAAACAACGTCTCGCCATTGCTTCGGCCTTGCTCAACAATCCTGAAATATTAATTCTTGATGAACCGACCAATGGTCTTGACCCAAAAGGGATTCATCAAATCAGAGAAATTATCAAAAAAATTGCTGGAGACGGCACAACAATTCTTTTAGCTTCACATCTTTTAGACGAAGTTGAAAAAATTTGCACCCACGTTGTTGTTATAAGACAAGGCAAAAAACTATACGCCGGTCGAGTTGACGAGATGAATGCGTCTTTTGGCTATATTGAAACTTCTGTTGAAACACTCGGCGAGTTTGCAAAATTCTTAGAAAGTCTTGATTTTATTGATAAATTTGATAAAATAGAACACAACCAAATCAGGATATTTTTGAATAAAGATTTTTCAGCGGGCGAGTTCAATAAATTGTGTTTTGAAAAAGGATTTGTGCTGACACATCTCGTCAAACGCAAAGAAAGTCTTGAAGAACAATTTTTAAAACTTACAAATTAAAATCTTATGCTACGACTTATCAATATAGAGCTTTTTAAACTCAGACATAGCCGTTCAGCTAAAATTATGACTATTCTTTATTTTAGTTTGTTTCTTTCAGCGGCATTATTATCAACCATTAAATTCCGCTTTGGATCGATTAATTTTAGATTGGCAGATCAAGGCATTTATAATTTTCCTTACACTTGGCATTTTATGAGTTTTTTTGTGGCTTTTCTCAAAATTATATTAGCCATTGTGATCGTTTCTATGATGTCTAGTGAATATACCAACAGAACGCTCAAACAAAACTTGATAGACGGATTAAGTAAAAAAGAATTTATTTTATCTAAGTTTTATGTATCCGTTTTGTATGCCTTGTGCTCAACTGTGCTTTTATTCATCGTAACTTTAGTTTTAGGTTTGATATTTTCAGATTATGATGAGTTTCAAATTATCTTTTCGGGTTTAGAATATATTGGAGGTTATTTTGTCAAATTACTTGGATTTTTCTCTTTGTGTTTATTTCTAGGTTTGCTTATCAAGCGTTCGGCCTTTGCTTTAGGTTTTTTATTTGTATTATGGATTTTTGAAGGCATATTTAGTGCGATTGTAAGCAAAACAAGCTTTGATTTTATTAGCGATTATACACCATTGAACGCCATGTGGAATCTTATTCCTGAACCGATTACAAAATTAGATATTATCAATTCTGCAGCTAAGCAACTGAATACTGAAATTATGCAAGATTATAGTGTGAGTATTGTTAGTGTAATCACGGTTTTAGCTTGGACATTTTTATGCGTTTTTGGTTCGTATAGATTGCTGAAGAAAAGAGATTTGTAAATAAATCTTATATCTTTGCTAGTCTATGATTATGAAAAAAAAGCAAAGATATTTTTTATTATTTCTATTTATACTTTCCCCAATTTTAGCTTTTTCTCAGGGTGAAGCTAATAACTGGTATTTTGGTAATAATGCTGGCCTAAGTTTTAATACTTCACCACCAACGGTTTTAAACGATGGTGCGTTGAGTACCAATGAAGGTTGTTCGTCTATTTCAAAAGCTAATGGCGATTTGTTATTTTACACCGATGGACAAACCATTTGGAATGCCAATCATCAAATTATGTCTAATGCTAATTATTTTGGCGGAACTGGGTTAAATGGTGATCCATCAAGTACATCAAGTGGTTTGATTGTGCCACATCCAACCAACGAAGATTTGTATTTTGTGTTTACTGTTGATGAACCTCATCACGAAAATGCCTTTGCATATCCCAATCAAGGACCAGCAAACCCTGATGGTTCACCACGAACAACTTATACTGACACCAACCAATCTGTTCCACAAGCTGATGATGGATTTAATAATGGCTTTGCTTATTCAGTTGTTGATATGTCGCTAAATGGCGGTTTAGGAAATGTTGTTCCTAATCAAAAAAATATTGAACTCGTCACCTATGACCCTAACAATTCTGAAGATGTCAAATATAAATGTTCAGAAAAAATTACTGCGGTTCGTGGAGAAAATTGTAATTCTATTTGGGTCATAACCCATTTTAAAGATACGTTTTATGCATTTTTTATAGACGAAAATGGATTAAACGAAACACCTGTAACTTCTCAAGTTGGACCTTTTGTATCTACGGACAGTTACCGACGAGCGGCAATAGGTTATTTAAAAGCTTCACCCAATGGAGATAAACTTATCACAGCCAATCAAACTATGGATTTTGACCCTGTAAATGAAGTTGACCAAGGAACAGGAAATGTGTATTTATTTGATTTTGATTCCACTACTGGTGTGGTTTCAAATCCTTTGGAATTGGTTAACAATGTGAATGCATACAGTGTTGAATTTTCTCCAGAAGGGACAAAAGCCTATGCTTCTGTAACTCAATTTAATGCTCCAACTCTTTTGCAATGGGATTTAGAAGCTTTAGATATTCCCAACTCTCTCTTTACTTTTAATGGCGTTTCTGGTAATGCTGCTGGTGCTATTCAATTGGCACCTAATGGAAAAATATATAGAAGTATGGTTGGGCAAAGCTTTTTGTCTGTGATTAACAATCCTGAATTAGCTGGAAATCAAGCTGATTACACCGAGAGTTTTGCAAACGGTGCCATTAGCTTAGGCAATCAAACTAATTTTGGATTACCACCTTTTATCCAATCTTTGCTTTCATCTAAAATTGATATTGTTGGTACCAATACTCAACAATTAGACTTGTGTGATGGTGAAAGTTTTACATTAAGTTATGATGATATCCCTAATGCTGTTTATTTATGGAAGTTAAATGGTGAAATTATTACTGGAGAAACAACTCCAACTTTAAATATTTCCCAACCTCCAAATGTTGACTTGCCATTTCAAGAAACCTACACTTTGGATGTGGATTTGAATGATGGAACTTGCGGTAGAATTGGAGTAGCTAATGTTACATATTTTCCTTTTCCAGAAACAAATTTTGCTCAACTAACCGAATGTGCACAAAATTTACACACCAATTCTGCTGAATTTGACTTGACTCAAGCTAATCTTCAATTCATCACTAATCAATCTGCCTTGAGTGATTTTGAATTTACTTATTATGAATCTGTTAGCGATGCTCAAAACAATATTAACCCGATTCAAACCCCTGAGAATTATACGAATACAGAAACGCCTCAAATACTCGGTGTTAGAGTTGAGAATATTATTTCGGGATGTTCTACTGTTACAGAATTGACTTTGGATATTCAAGATTTTACTACTGAAAATTTCACGTTAAAGCAGTGTGATGATAGCCAAAATGGTATTCAAACTTTTGATTTAACATCTATTGAAACTCAAGAAAATTTAGTTGCTGATGCATTTTATATGACAGAAAATGATGCCTTAAATGAAATTAACCCCATCAATAATCCTTCAAATTTTACAATTGAAAATCCTTTTCAGCAAGATGTGTTTTTTAGTATAGAAAACGGAACACCTTGTAAAGATTTAGGTATTCTAAGCTTAGAAGTTGTTGCTTTACCTCAGGTTGCTGAAGATGAAATTTTGGTTTATTGTGTAGAAGACTTTCCAAATCCTATTATTTTAACCTCTGGAATTTCTGCTAATCAACTTAATGACTTTGAATATTTATGGACATCAACAAATGAAACCACGTCTGAAATTGCAGTGAATGAAGCTGGAGTTTACGAATTAGAAATAACTGCCATTGAAACAGGTTGCACAAATTTTAGAACTATTGAAGTTATTTCTTCTGGCTTGGCGACTTATAGCTTAGAAATAGAAGAGTTTAATAGAGACAACAATACCGTTGAAGTTTTGGTTTCTAATAGCCTTGGAGATTATGAATATGCCTTAGACAATCCTGATGGACCATACCAAGAGAGTAATGTTTTTGAAAATGTTTTACCAGGTATTCACGATATGTTTAAAATACCTCGATTTGTTTAGACCATTATCAGTTGATTCTTAGTTGATTTTTTAGGCTGCATTTTTATATTTTTCAATTGGTTTTTCATTGATC
>NZ_JBRJHB010000024.1:0-33982 GCF_053628795.1 Psychroflexus sp. MBR-150 | reverse complement strand
GCACTAATCATTTTGCATTCATTCGTGCATTCGTGGCTGATAGAACATTCCTTTTTATTGCCACTAATGCACTAATCATTTTGCATTCATTCGTGTATTCGTGGCTGATAGAACATTCCTTTTTATTGCCACTAATGCACTAATCATTTTGCATTCATTCGTGCATTCGTGGCTGATATAACATTTCTTTTTTAAATTTTTTCTGACTTTCGCACTGGAACATCTAAAAGTAAAATATGTTAAAAATATTAACTATTGCTTAGTGTTGGTTAAAATATGTCTATCTTTCTTTTAATAAAGTTAACAAAACCAATGATGTTTTACACCTAATGTGATATTTAGGCTTCGGTTTTAAAAGAAACTAGGCTAAAAAATGTATCTCGCTAAAACGCAAAAACGCAAAGGCAAGGGAGCAAAAACTTTTTACTCTTCCAGAAGCTTATTGATTTGGTCGAGTTGTGGCTCTAAAACAACTTCTATTCTTCGGTTTTTGGCTTTTCCAGCTGGAGTCTCGTTGCTTGCGACGGGTGCATATTTGCCACGACCAGCAGCGGTTAGATTTTTAGGATTGATGTTGTTGTTTTTTAGTAAAAGTTTTAAAACTTCTGTAGCGCGTTTTGTCGATAAATCCCAATTGTCTTTAAGCGGTCCATTACCGCCATAAGGCACATTGTCGGTATGACCTTCAATTAACACTGAAATATCAGGATTTTGAGCTAATACATTAGCCAATTCCTTAATAGCCTTTTGACCTTCTGTTCCGACATTCCAACTTCCAGAAGCGAAAAGGAGCTTATTTTCCATAGAAACATAAACTTTGCCATCGCGTTGCTCCACACTTAAACCACGTCCTTCAAAATCG
Source organism: Psychroflexus sp. MBR-150 (assembly GCF_053628795.1). Classification (NCBI taxonomy): domain Bacteria; kingdom Pseudomonadati; phylum Bacteroidota; class Flavobacteriia; order Flavobacteriales; family Flavobacteriaceae; genus Psychroflexus; species Psychroflexus sp. MBR-150. The sequence goes on along the minus strand of NZ_JBRJHB010000024.1, from coordinate 33,120 downwards.
ACTAAAGCTTCGCTGAGTTTGTTTTTAAGATTGTTGAGCTTGGCATCTTTTGAAGCAATTAAATTTTCTAACTGCTCAATTCTGTAGGAACGTTTGCCCAAGTCTTTTTGCAGTTGTTCAAGCCGTTTTTGCTCTTCGGCGAGGGCTTTTTCTTTATCTTCAAGTTGTTTGAGTAAATCTCGATTTCGTTTGGCGTTAGCTTGAAGCAATTCACTGCTGTTTTGTTCTAAAGCTTCATAAGAGGTTTCAAGATTTTTGAGTTTTGAACTTTGTTTACTGTAGTCATCAGATAAAGCATCATAATCCTTTTGCAAAGCTTCTAATCTATTCTGACTTTTTTCAAAATCGGAAGTCAATTCGCTTTTACTTTTTTGGCAAGCTTTTAATTTTTGAGTCAATAAGTCGTTTTGTGACTGCAAATTGTCATAACGGGTTTGGAGGTTGACGAAATCTTTTTTAGGCACGCAAGCCCCGAGTAAACCAACTGAAATAAGTAAAAGCAAATATTTAGTTTTCATGATTTTTTCTTTAAAATTCCAATTGAAGTAAAACAGGACAATGATCGCTGTGTTTTGCTTCTGATAATATAACGGCTCTTTTGATGTTTTGTTTTAGGGGTTCAGAAACCAAATGGTAATCCAATCGCCAACCTTTGTTATTTGTTCTGGCGTTGGCACGATAACTCCACCAAGAATATTGCTCAACTTCGGGATTTTTAAATCTAAACGAGTCGATAAAACCATTATTTAAAAATTGACTCAGCCAATCGCGTTCTTCGGGCAAAAATCCTGATACCGTTTTAAGTCTTACCGGGTCGTGAATATCAATAGGTTCATGACAAATATTGTAATCGCCACAAATCACTAAGTTAGGTTTTTCGGCTTTTAGCTTGTCGATATAGTTATAAAAATCAGCCATAAAATCAAATTTCAGATTAAGTCTGGCGTCGTTGGTTCCTGAAGGCAGATATAAACTCATCAGAGAAAAATTCTCAAAATCAACTCTTAAGATTCGCCCTTCATTGTCCATATAATCAATACCACAGCCCATTTCAACATGCTGAGGTTTTACTTTTGAAATAATGCCAACACCACTATAGCCTTTTTTTTGAGCAGAAAACCAATAGCAATATTCATAGCCTAACTGTTTAAACGCTTCTTCTTCAATTTGTTTTCCTTTTGCCTTGGTTTCCTGAAAACAAACGATATCAGCATCAGTAGTTTTTAGCCAATTAGTCAAACCTTTTCGCATAGCTGCACGAATACCATTGACGTTGTAAGATAAAATTGTCATTTAAATTTGGGTTTAAGAATTTTTAGACCTCACAGTCCCGAAACTTCGGGGCTGTGAGGTCTTGAATCTGTTAATAAAATCAACTCTTCTCAGGAATATTTTTAAGAATATCTTTTAAAAATGCCCAAAACTTTTGTGTTGATGAAATGCTGGCACGTTCATCTGGCGAATGTGCACCTTTGATGGTTGGGCCAAAAGATACCATATCCATTTCAGGATAATGACTTCCCAGAATACCACATTCTAAACCTGCGTGGCAAGCTGCAATATTGGCTTTGTTGCCAAATTGTTTTTGGTATAATTTATCAATGACTTTCAAAATTTCAGAATTTGGGTTTGGTGTCCAACCTGGATAATCTCCAGAAAACTTCACTTGACAACCTGCCAAATCAAATGCACTTTCAAGGCTGTGTGCCAAATCCCATTTGCCAGAATCAACAGAAGAACGGGTGAGACAAGAAATTTCTATCTTTCCTTTTTCAATATGAACTTTAGCAAGATTATTAGAAGTTTCAACTAATCCCTCAATATCTGGGCTCATTCTGTAAACGCCATTATGAGCCGTTTGTAGTGATTTGATGATCAAGTCTTGCACATCGCTACTCAAAACGGATTTTGGTTTATCACAACTTTCAAGCTGAATTGACATTTGCGGCTCAAGCGATTGATATTCTGATTGAATGTCTTTGACCAAGTTTTGAAACGAAGTTTTTAAGGCGTCAACATCCTGGTTTAAAATCACAAATGTGGCTTTGCTTTCACGAGGAATAGCATTGCGTAAACCACCACCAACAAAAGTTGATAAACGCATATTATAATTTTTATGGGTATGAAATAATAAACGTGTTAAAATCTTATTAGCATTAGCTAAACCTTTGATAATATCCATACCAGAATGTCCACCTTGCAAGCCTTTGACAACAATTTGAAAAGCAGAAGTGTTGTCAGGAATAGATTCTTCTATATAAAATCGTGTAGCCGTGATATCCACGCCACCTGCACAACCAATGCCAATTTCGTCATCTTCTTCAGTATCGAGGTTGAGTAAAATTTCGCCGTTTAATATATTAGGGTCAAGATTTTTAGCACCTGTCATTCCCGTTTCTTCATCTATGGTAAATAGGGCTTCAAGTGCTGGATGTTCAATGTCGTCTGAAGCAAGAATGGACATAATAGCGGCTACGCCAAGACCATTGTCAGCCCCAAGTGTTGTGCCTTTGGCTTTGACCCAATCGCCATCGACATACATTTCAATGCCTTGTGTGCTAAAGTCAAAGTCAGTATCTTCATTTTTTTGATGCACCATATCGAGATGTGACTGAAGAACAACAGCTTTTTTATTTTCATGACCTTTTGTTGCTGGCTTTTTGATAATAACGTTTCCAGCCTTGTCTTTTAAGGTTTCTAAGCCCAAATCTTGACCAAAGTCCATCATAAATTGAATGACGCGTTCTTCTTTTTTAGACGGTCGAGGAACGGCATTGAGTTGACTAAAATGTTTCCAAATAATTTTTGGTTCTATATTTTGTAACATGGTTTTAATTTTAGCCCAAAGCTAAGAAATCTTAAAGTTATAAACCCTTAGGGTGCTAAAATATTAAAAGGAAAAACAGGAATATTTCGCAAGATCCAAAAGCCTATAACCAAGATAAGAATAATCCAAGCTGTTTTTGGATTGTAAAGTAAATTTTTGGTCTTTTTAGGATAAAAATAAGATCGAATCCATAAAAAGATTTTATAAAGCATCACCAACAAACCTAAGCCAATCAGGAAGTTGTGTTGAAAACCCTCAAGAATTCTACCGTGAAGAAAATCGTGTAAAGCCCGTTGACTGCCACAGCCAGGACAATGCAATCCTGTAATGCTATGAAACGGGCATTGCGGTATAAATGATTGTCCACTTGGATTGATATTATAATATAGCCATAATAAGAACAAACCCACTAAAATACCGACGGAAATCATCAATATTTTAATGGGTTTGGTTAGGTTCATGAGTTGTAATTAAAATTCCGCTTCAGAGAGAGCTGTTAATGCAATAGTACCGTAAAATATAAAAAATAAAATAATCATAAGTAATCCAATACCCACAGATAAAAAACTCCATATTTTAGCATTATTTGAAGCGCTTTGTGCTCCTTGATAATCTCCTGCAATATATTTTGAATTGACTTGAGAAGCATATATGATAGCGATGATTCCAAAAATTTGACAACAAAATAGAGTTGAAATTATAGATAGAGCTAAATAATTTTGTGGTGGTTTAGGTTTGTTTTCCATATCTTTTTATTCATATAAATTTCATTATTTTTCCATTTAAAATACATTCATAAGTTCTTATTCGTGGATTTTTTTGTTACAAATTTAGGCTGATAATTCTTTCGGATTATTACCCCATTTGTTTGAACCTTGTTGACTGTCTGTTACAAATAAAACCAAAAGCCAAATTGTCCCAATTATAGGAATCAAACCAACTAATAACATCCATCCGCTTTTACCAATGTCGTGTAGTCTTCTCGCACCAACTGCTATACTAGGAATTAAAATGCCAAGGATGTAAATTCCGTAGAAAACCCCGTATCCTAGCTCTGGACTAGCTGTCCCAATTAAGTTGTCTATTAAAACTGCTATTGTTGCAAATATCATATTGAATAAGAAAAACATCCAATACTCTTTTCTTCTTGCTCTTCCGCTGAAATCAGCATACTGTTTTAAAACTTTTACATACCAATTCATTATTTTATTATTTAAATTTCCTACTCGTCTGGCTTTTCGGTTTCGCCTCGTTTTTTTTTGTGGTATCTGAACTCCACTTTTCAATAATGTTTATTTTAACTTTTAAGCTTGAATTAGTTGATTTATAGTAATTGTCATTTTGTTTTACCTGTTATTTTAATACATACTTAGCAAGAATCTTTTGAACATCATATACATTAACGCTTTTGTTAAACTTTTTTTCTATGCTGGGTTTTAATTCACTTGAGACCCATATCTTTAATTCAGCATCTAAATCAAAATTGCCTGCTGTTTCTATACTATATCTTGAAACACTTTTATAGGTTACAGACAAAATTTCAATTTTTTTACCTGTAATGCCTTGTTTGTTGATAAGGATCAATCTTTTGTTTGTGAATATAAAAGTATCTCTAATCAGTTTAAAACCAATTTCTATTTGCTCATTATCTGTTAAAAGTTGTCCATAATCTTTTTCTAATTTGACCTTTTCAACTGATCCTGCATTACCTATAAGTGAAGAAAATATGCCCATTTTTAAATCTCTATAATTATTAATCGGTTACTGCATACTTTGGTGTTTTTCCATTTCTCTTTTGAAAACTTCCATAAATTCTTCACCATGGACTGTAAACATATAGGCGTAGTAAGCTAAGGTAATAATCGTAATTATTATAGCAATAATCCAAGCTATTTTTGCATATTTAGAATTTTTTTGGGCACTTTCAAAATCTTTGTTATTGTATTTAGAGTTGACTTGAGAAGCAAATACAATACTGACAATTCCAGGGATTATGCCGTAAAAAGTGCAAGTGATGAGCGGTAAAATGGTAGATATAATCGCCATCACCATATGATTATTAGGCTTTGGCTGTTGAACTTGATTGGTCTCTTCCATGATTTTTAAGTTTTAGATTTAGAGCGTGTAAATTAGTAATTTTTTTTAATATTTTAAAATTTTGTTAAACGGTTAATGGTTTCAAAGACTAAATTTGTTTCGTAACCTTTGTAAATCAAGTAGTTTTTGAGTTTTGTTTTGCTTTTCCAACTGGTATCTTTACCGAGTTGATTAAATTTTTTTTGTGCTAATTCGTTTAGGGTGTTGAGATACGTTTTGTCTTCTATTTGGTTTAAAGCTTTGTTGAGCAAATAGTCTGAAATATTTCGCCTTTTGAGTTCTTGTCGTATCCTGATTTTTCCCCAACCTTTTTGATTGAATTTTCCTAAAGCGTAATTCATAGCAAAGCGTTCTTCATTTAAGAAATCGTGTTGAATTAAATCTGAAATAATTTGTGCTCTGGCATCAGGAATCATGTTCATCTTGATGAGTTTTTGCTCCACTTCTTGATGACACCTGTCTTGATAAACGCAGTATTTGCACAAAGCTTGAAATGCTTCTTTTACAGTGTATGATTTTGTTGGTTCTTTCATTTTCTTTTAACCGCTAAAATATGTTGAGGTTTCTTAAAATATTTTTGTTGTTCCTTTGAGTTTGCAATTTAAGAATTACTATTTGGTTTTTTGTGTTTCGATTTTTTTTGTGTGAGAGATAGCAAGTGGAAAGCCCTGACGAACGCAGAGCGTTGTCAGGACAAGCCCAAAAGACGAACGCAGAGCGTTGTCAGGACAAGCCCAAAAGACGAACGCAGAGCGTTGTCAGGACATGCCCAACAGACGAACGGCAGAGCGTTGTCAGGACATGCCCAACAGATGAACGGCAGAGCGTTGTCAGGACATGCCCAAAAGACGAACGGCAGAGCGTTGTCAGGACATGCCCAACAGACGAACGGCAGAGCGTTGTCAGGACAAGCCCAAAAGACGAACGGCAGAGCGTTGTCAGGACATGCCCAAAAGACGAACGGCAGAGCGTTGTCAGGACAAGACCAAAAGACGAACGCAGAGCGTTGTCAGGACATGCCCAACAGACGAACGGCAGAGCGTTGTCAGGACATGCCCAAAAGACGAACGGCAGAGTGTTGTCAGGACAAGATCAACAGACGAACGGCAGAGCGTTGTCAGGACAAGATCAAATTATATTATTCTAAAGTTTTGAGTTCTAAACCGTAAACCTGTTCAAAACGAGATTTGACTTTATTGAAATCCTGTTGCCGAATACTGATAATAAATTTACAACGGATTTTCAGGTCTTGTTCTATAATGTTGAGGTTTAATTCCTTGACCAAACGCATCACTTCGTTCATCATATCGTATTCGCAGGTCACTTGCAATGATGTATCTATGGTATGGGTTTGAATGTTGGCGTTTTCTAAAGCCATTTTGGACGTGGTTTTGTAGGCAGAAATCAGGCCGCCGACACCGAGTTTGGTGCCGCCAAAATACCGCACCACCACGACGAGACAGTTGGTGATTTCAAAAGATTGTAGCTGACCGAAAATGGGCATTCCTGCAGAATTATTGGGCTCGCCGTCGTCGTTGGCTTTGTAGGTGTCGTAGGTTTTGCCGAGTTGCCAGGCGTAGCAAAAATGACGGGCTTTGTGGTGCTGAGTTTTGAGTTGTTCTATGGCGTTTTCTATTTCGGTTTCGTTTTGAACGGGAAGGGCATAACCGAAAAACTTGCTGCCTTTGTCCTTAAATAAGACTTCTTTTGAGGGTTGAGATAGGCTTTTGTATTCGTCTTTTTTAAGCAAATTAGTTTAAATTGTAGTTAGCCAAAGCTACTAAAATTATACTCAACAGGGCTAAACCAATACCGATTTTGTTTTTTCTGAACAAGTGTTCTTTAAAGAGTAAAATGCCAACAATGGTCGATAACACTACGATAGAAACATTGTTGATAACAAACACAAGGGAACTGTCCAGATTAAGATTTCGCAAGGCTTGGATGATAAAATAAATAGAAAAATAGTTAGGTACGCCAAGTGCTATTCCACCGATGAGGTCTTTAGTTTTAAATGAAATTTTATGTTTAAAATATCTAATGCCGAATATGACGATTCCCATTAAAGCCGCAAATAGAAATATTGAAGCAGAAAATACTGGTGTTTCAATAGATGGCACAAAATCGTTTTGCAAGACTTTTAAACTGGACTCGATGATACCGCTACCTATAAAAACGGCAAAGGGTAAAATCAAAGCCGATTTGTTAACTTTTAAACCGTCTTTGGTTTTGGCTGATACCAAATATACTGAAACTAATGCCAAGATGATGCCCGAAATTTTGAGTATAGATAAACTTTCGCCATAGTATAAAATCACAAAAATAACTGTAATGCTCAAACTCATTTTACTGGCAACGGACACCACGGACATACCGTGTTTTTGAGTAGTCATTACCATGAGATAAAAAATCAAAATAAAAAATGTGCCGAGAAATGCGGCTGGCCAAAACCATTCAAAATGATGTATTTCGGTTAGTTTTATGGATGTGCTTTGAATACTAAAACCGAGAATAAAGGCTGTAAAATAATTAACAATAAGTGCATTTAAAGTATTGATATTAAATTTTGAGAAAAATTTGAACGCCACGTAAATCAAGGTTGATGAAATGACGCTAAAGATAAGTTCTATCACAGGTTCAGGTGTTTTTGTTCAAAAAGTTGAGTAACATCATCGGTTTTTGGACTGAGATGCCAAGTTTGCAAATTTAAGCAATTTGCAGTTTCTATATGTGATTTAGTGTCATCAATAAATAGGGTTTCATCGGTTTTTAGATGCTGTTGTTTAAGAATAAATTCAAACACCGACGCGTCTGGTTTTCTGAGATGAATTTCGTGAGAAAGATAAAATCCTTCAAAACAGGATTTAAAATCTTTATAAAATAAAACATTGTTTTTAACCCATTCAATATGAAGGGCGTTGGTGTTGCTCAATAAAAATAAACGGTATTGATTTTGTGATTTAAGCGATTTGAGAAAATCTAATCGGTGTTGCGGAAAATCTTTGAGGATGCTGTTCCACGCTTTAGTGAAATTCTCTTTGGTTAATGATTGAAATTTTTGGGTGTAAAATTGAATAAACGCTTCGGTTGACACTAAGCCTTTTTCGTATTTTTTGTTGACGGCAATAGTTTCGTGGTCAAATTCAGAAATGCCAAAATTTTGAAGATGTTGTTGTGTGGCTGACTTATCAAGATTGAGGAAGACATCGCCAAAATCGAAAAGGATGTTTTTGATGGGTTTCATTTGATTGGTTTTTGTTGCACTATTCTATAGGACACCAAACCACAAAGGTATAAAGATTTTAAGTAGGGTTTCTCAGAAAGTCAGCATTTAAAGTTATAGATTTCGGATTTGTTATAAATAGAATGGCTCCAATCCAACTATTTAAAACCGTTGAAACGCTTAGGTTTGTGTATTGGCTTTTCCATAGCCCACGGTTTAAACCGTGGACTATGGTTTGCATATATTCGATTGTGAATGGATTTATCCATTTTCTATGATTTCAATTTCTTCCCTATAAGTCATTGGAATAAATTTTAACACATTCATCCTAAGCTTTAAAGGCTTTTTGTAGATATTTTTTTCTTTATAAAGAAGTCTTATTATCCTCATCTTTTTTATTAACGATATTATTCATTCAAATTGATGTTATTAAATGTAGCATTTAGAAACAGTAAATTAAAAAAAACATAACAAACAGTAAATCAATAAAATAAAACTTTTTATTATCTTCGAAAAAATAAAGATTCTGATAATTATGCTTCGATATGACATTAGTCATAATTTAAGGCTAATTCTATGCTGATATTTGTAGTGAGAATAAAGTGAAAGTTAAATCAAAAAAAAAGTCAATATGAAAACTTACAAAACACCAAGGATAATCCTTTTAAGCCTATTTTTTTTAGGTTTCTTTTATGCTGAAGCACAATCTAATTATGAGATTGATAAAGAAGCCAGTGAAATTTTGGTTGATGGAACTTCAAATTTGCATGATTGGACAATAGAAGTTAATACCCTTGAAGGCAAAATGCTTCTCGATGAAAACCAAAACATCAAAAGTTTAAGTTTAAACATCCCTGTAAAAGGATTAGAAAGTGGCAAAAAAAGCATGAATAAAAATACTTATGAAGCCCTTAAAGAAGAAGAACATCCCAATATCTTTTTTAAACTAGATAAACTAGAAAAAAAAGATAATAACGATGTGGCTTTAGGCAAGTTAAGTATTGCGGGACATACAGAAAATGTGTCTATTCCAATACAATTTACCGGAACTGAAGGCAACAAAACCATTAAAGCTGAATATACTATAAATATGGTTGATTATGGTGTAGAGCCACCAACAGCTTTATTTGGCTCTATTAAAACTGGAGAAACAGTTATTGTAAAAGTTAATTTAATATATAGAAACCAATAAAATTTAATATCATGAAAACGATGAGAATAAGCCTGTTTTTAATTTTAAGCATAATGATTTCGCATAGCGTTTTAGGTCAAAAACAAAAAAGAGACCTTGACAACTATAGATTTCCAGACAAAAGAGGAATTCAAACCTTTGAGGCTCCTAAAGACACTGCAACCACTTTTGAAGATGTACACGTAAGAATTGGCGGAGCTTCTACACTACAATTTCAAGCTATTAACCACTCTAATAATGGTAATGTAGAACTTATTGAAATTGGAGATAACTTTAACTTGGCTACTGCAAATTTAGATCTTGATGTTGAACTTTATGACGGTGTTAGAATGCACCTTAGAACTTATTTATCTTCTAGACACCACCCAGAACCTTATGTTAAAGGTGGTTACTTTCAAGTAGATAAACTGGATTTTATAGAAGAAGGTTTCTTAGAAGATTGGATGCAATACCTAACATTTAAAATTGGGCACATGGAAATCAACTATGGTGATGCTCACTTTAGAAGAAGTGATAATGCTTCCACTATATATAATCCGTTTATAGGTAATTACTTAATGGATGCATTTATAACAGAAGTTGGCTTTGAAGCTTATTATAGACGAGATGGATGGATAGGTATGCTTGGTATCACCAACGGAAAACTTAACCAAGATGTAGAAAAAACAGATACTGATCCTGTATTTTTAGCAAAATTCGGTTACGATGACCAAATCACTGAAGATTTTAGATTTAGAGCTACAGGATCTGTGTATCATACTGCAAAATCATCTAAAAACTTTTTATACGACGGTGATAGAGCTGGCTCAAGATACTATTTAGTTGTCGAAGAAGTTGGTGCAAGCACACAATCTAATTTCAGATCTGGACGTGTCAATCCTCAATTTGCAACTGAAGTGACTTCAATTATGTTTAATACCTTTTTAAATTACAAAGATTTTGAATTCTTTGGAATTTATGAAAATTCTAATGGTAGAAATTTTGGTGAAACTTCAGATAGAACTTACAATCACTTTGCTGGTGAGTTGATTTACAGATTTGGTAAAACTAATAATTTTTACTTAGGCACTCGTTACAGCTATGTTGATGGCGAACAACCTGGTAATTTAGATGTTAGTGTTGACAGACTTCAACTTGGTGCAGGATGGTTTATGACCAAAAATATCCTCGCTAAGATAGAATATGTTGATCAAAACTACAATGATTTTGACCCTACAAGTATATTTGGCGATGCTGAGTTTGACGGAATTATGCTTGAGGCTGTAATAAGTTTCTAAAATTTGAGTTTTAATTATATTGGGTTTGCTTAATTATTTAAGCAAACCCTTTTAAATAAATATCAATATCATGAAATCTTTAGTTTATTTACAGTTTATATTTGTTGCCCTTGTATTATACTCTTCATCTTACAAGTCTGTAAAAGTTAATATTCTAAAAAATAGCAAAATTGCAATTCATGGATCATCAAATGTTAATAAATTTATTTGTGAATATGAAAATGTCATAAACTTGTCTAACGATATTATAAATTACAGCTTAGACGATAATCAAATTAAATTAAAAGATACTGAGCTTTTATTAAATACAAAAGCATTTGACTGTGGTAATAAAGGTATGAATAGAGATTTTAAATCGCTTTTAAATGCTGATAAATATGAAAACATCAAAATTCAAGTGCTTAGTATTATGCCAGAAAAAGATTGTATTTCTATAACTTCAAACATTTCAATCTCTGGACACCAAAAGCAATATAAATTTACTGTAAACGCTTCACAAAATGGATCTTACAAAGGATCTTTAGATTTAAATATTTGTGACTTCGACCTGAAACCGCCAACTAAAATGCTTGGATTAGTTAAAGTTGATGAAACCATTACCATTGAGTTTGATGTTTATTTTGAAATAGAGAAAATTTAATCATTCAACTTCAATACTGCCATAAAGGCTTCTTGTGGTATTTCTACATTTCCGACGGCACGCATACGTTTTTTCCCTTTTTTCTGCTTTTCTAATAGTTTTCTTTTTCTTGAAATATCACCGCCATAACATTTGGCTGTAACGTCTTTTCTTAAAGCTTTTACGGTTTCACGAGCAATGATTTTTGCACCAATTGCCGCCTGAATAGGAATGTCGAATTGTTGCCTCGGAATCAGTTCTTTTAGTTTTAAACACATTTTCTTTCCAATATCGTAAGCATTATCAAAATGAATGAGTGCAGATAAAGCATCAACAATATTTCCATTGAGCAAAACATCAACTTTGACTAATTTTGAAGTCCGCATGCCAATAGGTGAGTAGTCAAATGATGCATAACCTTTAGAGACGGTTTTCAATCGGTCGTAAAAGTCAAATACAATTTCTGCTAACGGCATATCAAACGTTAATTCTACGCGTTCTGTAGTGAGATAGGTTTGATTAGTGATTTCTCCGCGTTTTTCAATACATAGCGACATTACGGGTCCAACAAAATCAGCTTTGGTGATGATACTGGCTTTGATGTAAGGTTCTTCAACATGATCTAATGTAGATGGCTCAGGCAAATCTGACGGATTACTTACGATGATGGCTTCATCTGGTTTTTTAGTAGTGTATGCGTGATATGAAACGTTTGGCACTGTGGTGATTACCGTCATTTCAAATTCGCGTTCAAGTCGTTCTTGGATGATTTCAAGGTGCAGCATTCCAAGAAATCCGCATCTAAAGCCGAACCCAAGTGCTGCTGAACTTTCGGGTGTAAAGATCAGCGAGGCATCGTTGAGTTGTAGCTTTTCCATAGCGGCTCTCAAGTCTTCATATTCTTCGGTATCAACTGGATAGATGCCCGCAAAAACCATAGGTTTGACATCTTCAAAACCTGAAACAGCTTTTTGTGTAGGATTTTCAGCATCGGTTATAGTATCACCAACTTTGACTTCTTTGGCGTCTTTAATACCTGTAATTAAATAGCCTACATCGCCTGCTTTAATTTCATTTTTTGGAAATTGAACTAACTTTAAAGTGCCAATTTCATCTGCGCTATAAGCTTTATTGGTAGCCACAAATTTTATCTTTTGGTTTTTTTTAATACTGCCATCAAAAACTCTAAAGTAAGTTTCAACACCACGAAACGGGTTATAAACAGAGTCAAAAACCAAAGCTCTTAGCGGTGCATTTTCATCGCCTTTTGGAGCTGGAACTCTTTTGATTATAGCTTCTAATATTTCTTTGATGCCTATACCATTTTTGGCACTGGCTGGAATAATTTCGTCTGGACTACAACCAATTAAATCGACAATATCATCGGTTACTTCTTCTGGATTGGCCGATGGTAAATCAATTTTATTGAGCACAGGAATAATTTCCAAATCATTTTCTAAGGCCAAATATAAATTAGAAATGGTCTGTGCTTGAATGCTTTGAGCCGCATCTACAACCAATAAAGCACCTTCGCAAGCAGCGATAGAACGCGACACTTCATAAGAAAAATCGACGTGACCTGGTGTATCAATCAAGTTGAGCACATATTCTTGTCCTTCGTATGTATAAACCATTTGAATGGCGTGACTTTTTATAGTAATGCCGCGTTCGCGTTCTAAGTCCATATTATCAAGTAACTGTTCTTGTTTTTCACGAGCTGTTACCGAGTTTGTAGAATCTAAAAGCCTGTCGGCCAAGGTGCTTTTGCCGTGGTCGATGTGGGCGATAATACAGAAATTTCTAATGTGCTTCATAGTCTATTGCAATTGGCTGCAAATATAAGAGAATTAGTGATGCCACAAGATAGACATCTTGCAAATCATTTGTTGAAATTTTAGCTTTAAATTTATAAGAATAATTGCCTGATAAGATAAATTTATAATAGCACTCAATCTTATTTTTATTGAATTTTTACTGCTTCTGCTTGAGTAGAATTTTTAAATCTGATAAGTTGTCATTTAATTCTTCAAACTTCAATTCATATCCCGATTTATCAAACAACAATTCATCACCTAAACCATTGGTGTTAATTTTAAAATCACCTTTTTCATCTGAATATGTGTAAATATCTGTGCCATTAACTAGTACTTTTACACTGTCTAAAGGCTGATTCTGATTGTCATAAATTTTTCCACTAACTAAATTAGTATCTTGACAAGATGCTAAAAACAGAAAAAAACAGCAAAGACTTATTTGAATTAAACGCATTCTATTAAATTTAGACTTTCAAATATATTGCTATGAAATCAATTATCATCTTTTTTAACCTATTGATAGGGCTTTCTGCTTACGCACAATTGTTATCTGACAAATCAAACTATACAAGAGCAGATTCGCTACGTGGTAGTTTAAGACCTGAACGCACTGCTTTTGATATGCTGAAATACAATCTCAATATCAGCGTCAACCCAGAGTCAAAATCAATTTCAGGTTATAATACAATCAACTTTGAAGCGCTTGACAATCAAGATATCATACAATTGGATTTATTTGAAAATATGATAATAGATTCCATTGTTTTTCAACATAAAAAACTGAAATACAAAAGAGAATTCAATGCCGTTTTTATTGATTTTGAAAAAGAATTAAAAAAAGGCTCGCAACATCAATTAACGTTTTATTATCACGGCAAACCTATCATAGCCAAAAGACCACCTTGGGACGGCGGATTTGTATTTGATAAAGATAGTAACGGTAACCCGTGGATAGCTGTTGCCGTGCAAGGTACGGGTGCAAGCTTGTGGTTTCCCAACAAAGACCATTTAAGCGATGAGCCCGATGAAGCCGAAATTAATATCACTGTACCAAAAGATTTGGTGGCTGTTTCAAATGGAAGATTAATCCGAGAAATAGAAAAAAATAATCATCTAAAAACCTACCACTGGCAAGTAACTTATCCAATCAACAATTACAACATCACTTTAAATATTGGCGATTATGTACATTTTTCAGACCAGTTTCAAGATTTAGATTTAGACTATTATGTACTGCGAGAAAATCTTGATAAAGCTAAAAAACATTTCAAACAAGTGAAACCTATGATGGCTTGTTTTTATGACAAATTAGGTGAATATCCTTTTAAAAATGACAGTTTTAAATTGGTGGAAACGCCATATCTCGGTATGGAACACCAAAGTGCAGTGGCTTATGGAAACAAATATCTTAATGGTTATCTCGGTGGAGATTTATCTGGTACGGGCTATGGACTTAAATTTGATTTCATCATCATCCACGAATCGGCTCACGAATGGTTTGGCAACAATATTACAGCAAAAGACATTGCAGATTTGTGGATTCATGAAGGTTTTACGACTTATGCCGAGTCTATTTTTGTAGAATGCCAATATGGCAAACAAGCCGCATTAGATTATCTTTTTGGTCAACGACAAAGAATAAGTAATAATGGCCCAATAATAGGTGATTATGGCGTTAATTCTGAAGGCTCATCAGATATGTATGCCAAAGGTGGTAATATTATCAATACATTAAGAACGCTTGTAGATGACGATGAATTATGGTGGGAAACGCTAAGAGATTTTAACGAAGAATTTGCTTACAAAACAACATCGACTAAAGAAGTCATCAATTTTTTTAACCGATCAGTTAATAAAGATTTGACCGCGTTTTTTAAACAATATTTATATCACAAAAATATTCCTGAATTGGTTTTTAAATCCAATCAATCCAAAAATAAAATTCAGTATAAATGGAATGTTGATGTAGAAGGTTTTGATATGCCAGTAAAACTTATAATGGGCAAAACTTCAAAATGGATTTACCCTAAATCTGAAACTTGGAAAACTTTAAAAATCAAACCTGATCAAGTTGTTGAAATTGACGAAAAACAATTTTATATTGATATCAAGTTTGTTGACTAAAATAACCTTTCTAAAATCTAAAATCTAAAATCATTTCATCTTAGCACTAACCGTACGTTTTCTATTGACTTTGCCATTTGGGGTTTCTTCAAATTTTTCGACTAAATAAATCTTCTTGGGTTTTTCATATTTGGTCAATTCTGACATATTATCAATGGCTTTGCTTAAATCACTAATGGCTTCCTCAGAAAATGGTAGTTCTACAAAAAGAACAACTTTTTCGCCAAGTGCGTCATCTGGCATTGAACTAAGAAAAAAACGTTGAGTGATGATTTTTTGAAGTTTTTTTTCGACTTCTTCGGGATGAATTTTAATACCACCTGAATTGATAACATTGTCTGCTCGACCTTTCCAATAGAATTTTTTATAAGTTACTATCTCAACAATATCATTGGTTAATAAAGGTTCATCTAATATTTTTGGTGCTTTTATGATCAGTCTATCGTTTTCATCTGAAGCTACAGAGATATTAGGAAGTGTTTTAAAAGGTTTTGGTTCATTTATGTTTGATTTTTTGCTGTTGACTTTTCTGGCGGCAAAATGTGAGATGGTTTCGGTCATACCAAAAGTTTCGTAAACTTTGGTTGGAATGCCTTGAACCATTTGTTTCAGGTTTTCTGAAATATGTCCACCACCAACAATCAGTTTTTTTATCAAATGTAATCGATTTAAAGAATTGTCGAGCTGAAAAGGTGTCATAGAACAAAAATCATACGTTTTGTAGAGCTGATCTAATGGGTTTGAACTTGGCTTAACCACATCGATATGCCAACCCAAAGTCATAGCACGGACTAACATCATCATGCCACCAATATGTTTAGGTGGTAAACACATCAAGGCTTTGGTTTCTTCTTTGACCTTAAAATGTTTACCTGTAGCTAAGGCTGAATTGACCATTTTTTGCTTATCGATAAAAAACTCTTTAGGTTCGCCAGTAGAGCCTGAAGTCCTTACTTTGATATCGTCGTAGTCTTCATTTAGCCAATCTAAAAGGAAATTGCCTACACGTTCTTCAAAAGGTTGACCTTCTTTGATAAAGCTGTATGCAACTTTATGCAGATGCATTCTTGAAAAGTGTGTGCCATTTAATTTGAAGCTGGGATGAATTTCAAATTTATGCTTTGCCATATTTTTAATGTGTTGACTAAAATATTAATTATTTGTGTTATGATATTTTAAAGTTTCATAATGTAAATTTAATAAAAATCTTATATCTAATTCACCAAAATCTTAAATCCCTTATTAAATTTGGGTTAAACTTCACTTGATGGTTCGTATTTTACTTTTCCAAATAGTTTTTGTTTCCAGTTTTTCCATTTGTAAATCTTAGAATACATCAAAATCAAAGCGGGATAGAACACCAAAACAGGAATATAAACATCGCTGACCAAAGAGGGCTCGCCAAGATACCTAAAAACCGAATGGGTTTGAAAAGCCGTCCAATCAGCGGTTAAAAGTAAAGCGGTTAAAAGATTGTTGCCAGCGTGGAATCCAATGGACAACTCTAATCCTTCATCCATTAAAGTCATAATGCCTAAGAAAAATCCTGTGCCGATATAAACAATTAAAGTTTGATAACCCAATTTGGCAACTTCAGGATTAGCAATGTGCAGACCACCAAATAAAACAGAAGTTAAGATTAAAGCCACAGCACGACTTTTAAAAACACTGCCAAAACCTTGTAGCAAATAGCCGCGAAACAACAGTTCTTCAAAAGTGGTTTGAATAGGCACCATTGTAATGCCAATTAAAGCTAAAATTAAAAATCGATTGAGCTCAAAATTGTATTGATAATCTTCTGGTGATAGTTGATAGTCTAATAAAATCGAGCCTGAAATCAGCACAGCAATCACCCCAAAACTCAATCCAATACGATTCCAATCTATTTTTTCTCTCGAGGTGATGAGTTGTTTTAGTTTCAGATGATGCAAAAGTTTGATGACTAAAATAATACCGGCAAAACCAAATACAAACCCGAGTAATAAGAGGAAAAAATTAAAATTTGACTCTAATGTGCCCATCAAAACACTAACATCTGAGAGTTTCATCAGGATTTCATCAGCAGACAGGCCATCATTAAGCAGTTTTAAAAACACAAAAAACACTTGAATAGTTGAGCCGAGTTGCCAAATGATAAAAATGATAAAAAATCCCACAAGATACCGCCACCAATCGGTGTAGCCTTTATACGCTTGCTCTATAAATCCTTTCATTTTTTAGTTTTTTGTCTTTAGTTACGAGCTATTAGACGGTTATAATTTCATTAAAATTGTCCCATTTTTTGTTGGGATTGTATGTTAAATATTCGCCTTTAACTTCTAAAGGGCTTTTAATGTTATTGGTAAATAAACTACCTGTACCTAAGCCTTGTGGACGTTTTAGGCCTAAGCTATAAGTGAACTGTGCTATGGCATTAAGCCCGACATTACTTTCTAAAGCACTGGTTATCCAATAACCAATTTGATGTTGGTCTGCTATTTTCATCCACGTTTTACAATGTTCAAAACCGCCAACCAAACTGGGTTTTAAAATGATATATTGTGGCTGTATAGTTTGTAAGAGGTTTTGCCGTTTTGTTACATCTTGTATGCCAATTAATTCTTCGTCCAGAGCAATATCTAAAGGTGTTTTTTCGCATAGCTTTGCCATAACTTCCCAATGACCTTGTTTTATGGGCTGTTCAATGCTATGCAACTCATATTCACTCAGGCGTTTGAGTTTTTCTAAGGCTTGATGCGGTTCAAAAGCACCGTTGGCATCAACTCGAAGTTCGATATCTTTAGCTGAAAACTCTTGTCGAATGTATTTTAGTAAGTTGAGTTCTTCTTCAAAATCAATAGCACCAATTTTGAGTTTTACACAATGAAAACCTTGTTTGATTTTGTCTTCAATCTGCGATTTCATAAAAGATTTTTCGCCCATCCAAATCAGACCGTTGATAGGTATTTTGTCTTGACCTTGCGTAAATTTTGACGGGAATAAATCAAAACCATCATCAGCTTCAAGTGATAAAAACGCCATTTCTAAGCCAAACTGAATAGAGGGGAAGTCAATGGTTTTTTTTAGCAATTCATCTAAACCTAAATCAATATGCTCACAAACCCATTGCAGTTGGTTTTCATAATCCGGTCGGTCGTCGAAGCTCAAGCCTTTAAAAAGCCCGCATTCGCCGATGCCTTTGTTTTGACCGTCTTCAAGAATTAAAAAATAAGTTTTTTTCTCTCTTAAAACGCCACGAGAAGTGCCACTGGCTTGTTTGAAAATTAGATTGTAAGGTTTGAAATAAGCTTCTCTCATATATGAATTTTAAAAAGTTTAAAAATATCAAATTAAGATGACAACTGACATAAAAAAATCTAAATGAAAATTTATTAAAAGACTATTTTTGATTACGTGAAAAAATAATATAGTTACACGTAAAAATATAATTATGGATAAAAAACTCACATTAAGTTTAAATGAGGATGTTATTGAAAAGGCAAATAAATACTCAAAACAAAGTAATACAAGCTTATCAAAACTGATAAAATTTAAAGCTATGGTAGTACTTTTGGAGCTAAATGATAAAATTACTGAACTTGCTTTAAGTGATGAGAGTTTTAATGATTTTGAAGATGCTCTTCAATATTATACAGCTATTGAAAATGAAATAGATATAATTATAACAAGAAATAAAAAGGATTTTAAAAATTCAAGGTTGCCTGTTTTAAGTGCAAAAGAATATTTGTCAATAAAAAATTGAATACTTTAATTTTACTCAAGTCAGTTTTATAGGAATTTATCAACTTTAAGTTAACTTCATTTTTGTATTTTTACTCCTGATTTTAATTGTGGTTTTGGATAAAAAATGTACATAATAGTGATGATAAAGGAGATGACAGTTATTATTTGTCAAGACTATGGATTTTATTTAACATAATGGCGATTTTTATTTTTGTTTTAGGTTTGAGCGTAGTTGAGAACCAGTCACATCTCGACTTCGCTCGATGTTAAAACATATTGAATTTCACCCAATGTTAAAACATATTGAATTTCACCCAATGTTAAAACATATTGAATTTCACCCAATGTTAAAACATATTGAATTTTACCTAATGTTGAAACATTTTAAATTTAATATTTTGTCAATCAAGCTTTTAAATTTTCAAAACAACAAAATATATGATGGATTTCATCTTTTAGATAAAAATTTTGAAGTCAAAAAATTAATCCAAGAAGCCAATGAGTTAGTCGCTATTTTTGTTTCAAGCTCAAAAACCGTTAAAAAAATACTCAATAAAATTTCATAAATCAAAAATTATAAATCAAAAACATGCCTGATCAAAAACGACTTTTCCTTCTCGATGCTTATGCTTTAATTTTCAGAGGTTATTACGCTTTAATCAAAAACCCACGAATCAATTCTAAAGGTCAAGATACTTCAGCTATTATGGGGTTTACTAATTCCCTGTTTGACGTGATTAAGCGTGAAAACCCAGATCATTTGGCCGTTTGTTTTGATAAAGATGGCAGTGCAGAACGCAAAGAGATTTACGAAGATTATAAAGCCAACCGTGATGAGACGCCAGATGTCATCAGACAATCTATACCAATTATAAAGGATATTCTTAAGGCTATGCACATTCCAATAGTTGAAATTTCAGGAATGGAAGCTGATGATATCATAGGAACCTTAGCTAAACAAGCTGAAAAAGAAAACTACAAAACCTATATGGTTACACCCGATAAAGATTTTGGACAATTGGTCAGCGAAAATATTTTTATGTATCGTCCTGCCAGAATGGGCAACGCGATTGAAATTTGGGGAATTCCCGAAGTGCAAAAACGCTTCGGCGTTGAACGACCTGAACAAGTCATTGACTATCTCGGTATGATGGGCGATGCGTCAGATAACATTCCAGGTTTGCCAGGTGTGGGCGACAAGACGGCCAAGAAGTTTATCAAACAATTTGGCAGTATGGAAGCACTTTTGGATAACACCGATCAACTGAAAGGCAAAATGAAAGAAAAAGTAGAAGAACACGCCGAGCAAGGACGAATGTCTAAAAAGTTAGCGACTATTTTTACGGATTGTGATGTGCAATTTAATGCTGAACAGTACGAGCTGAGCAAACCCGATGTTGAAAAAGTTATCGACATATTTAAAGGTTTAGAATTTCGCCGATTGACGGAGCAGTTTTTAAAAATGTTCAATGAAGGTGTTGAAGAAAAACCCAAAACAACTTCAACTGACAAAGATGTTAAACAAACGCCAGGTTCAGGTCAATACTCGTTGTTTGGCAATGATACGGATAAAAAAGACGTGAAAGCAGAAGATTTTCAAGGCTATCAATCCTTAGACAATACGGATCACCATTACCAATATGCAGATACTGACAAAGCGATTGATCTTTTGATTGAAAAAATGTGCCAACAAGATTCGGTTTGTTTTGATACCGAAACCACAAGTCTCAACACCTTAGATGCCAAATTGGTTGGTATTGCATTTTCTTGGCAAAGCCACACCGGATTTTATGTCCCAATTCCAGAAGACGAAACCGAAAAAGACAATCGCTTAGAAAAACTTAAAGCATTTTTTGAAAATGAAAAGATTGAAAAAGTTGGTCAAAATTTAAAATACGATTTAAAGGTTCTAAAAAATCACGGCACAGAAGTCAAGGGTAAATTATTTGACACGATGTTGGCACATTATATCATCAACCCTGATATGCGACATAATATGGATGTTTTGGCAGAAACTTACTTGAATTATTCTCCCAGACCTATAGAAGACTTAATAGGTAAGAAAGGTAAAAACCAAGGTTCAATGCGTGATGTAGAACTCGAAAAAATCACAGAATACGCCGTTGAAGATGCCGATATTACTTTACAACTCAAACAGTTTTTTGAAGAAGAACTCAAAGAAGCTCACAACGAACCTTTATTTCATAAATTAGAAATTCCATTAGTACGTGTGTTAGCTGATATGGAAATTGAAGGCATCAAGGTAGATAAAAATGTGTTGAAAGATATTTCAAAGTCATTAGATAAAGATATTAAAGAATTAGAACAAAGTATTTACAAACAAGCCGACGAAGAATTTAATATTGGTTCGCCAAAACAACTCGGTGAAATTTTATTTGGAAAACTAAAAATCTCCAAAAAACCTAAGAAAACAAAATCAGGTCAATACTCAACGGCAGAAGATGTGTTGTCTTATCACGCCAAAGAGCATAAAATTGTACAAGATGTTTTAGATTGGCGTGGTTTAACAAAATTAAAAAACACCTATGTTGATGCACTGCCCAAACAAATTCATAAGAAAACAGGTCGTGTTCATACTGAATTTATGCAAACCGTGGCGGCAACAGGTCGTTTGAGTTCGACTAATCCTAATCTTCAAAACATCCCGATTAGAACGGAGCGTGGACGAATGGTTAGAAAGGCTTTTGTGCCAAGAGATGATAATTACACTTTGTTAGCAGCAGACTATTCTCAAATAGAGTTGCGGATTATTGCGGCCTTGAGCCAAGAAGAAACAATGATAAAAGCTTTTCTGAATGGCGAAGATATTCACGCATCAACTGCTGCAAAAATATTTAATGTCAAACTTGATGAAGTTACCCGCGAGCAGCGAAGCCAAGCTAAAACCGTGAATTTTGGAATTATTTACGGTGTTTCGGCTTTTGGCTTGAGCAATCAGACCAATTTGAGCCGTTCAGAGTCTAAAGAGTTGATTGAAACCTATTATAAAACCTATCCTAAGCTGAGAGATTATATAGATAAACAAGTTGAATTTGCACGAGAAAATGAGTATGTCAAAACCGTAATGGGCAGACGACGTTACCTTAAAGATATCAATGCTTCAAACCGTATGGTACGCAGTGGTGCAGAACGCAACGCTGTTAACGCCCCAATTCAAGGCAGTGCGGCAGACATCATCAAAGTCGCGATGATCAATATTCACAAAAAGTTAGAGGAAGGTCAATATAAGTCTAAGATGTTACTTCAAATTCATGACGAACTGATTTTTGATATCCACAAGTCTGAATTAGATGAACTTCAACCACTGATTAAATCCGAAATGGAAAGTGCTTATGAGCTAAAAGTGCCTTTGGATGTTGAGGTTGGCGTAGGAGCTAATTGGTTGGAGGCACATTAGAAAAAATGATTGATTCTAAAAAATAAAACAATGCCGAAATTAGTTATCAAAAGAGCAAAAGAATGGGCAAATGGAGCAAGAAACTATCGCCTTTATTTAAACGATAAAAAAATTGGTAAAATTGGTAATGGTGAAACTGAAGTCATTGAAATTGAACCAGGTTCTCATAAACTTCAAGCTAAAATTGACTGGTGTAGTAGTGAAAATATAAATTTTGAAATTGAAGATAATGAAACTTATGAAGTAAAGTTATCAAGTTTTATGTATTCAAACTGGCTTTTTCCAATGGTCTTGTTAATCACAGCTTTATATTATGCTTTCGATGAAGAATTAGGTCTAACTTACCAATTTTACTTTTTTGCCATTTTACCTTTTGGACTGTATTTTTTATACTTCATAACTTTTGGGCGGAATCGGTATTTGAGATTTGTAAAATTGAAATGAGTTAAGAAACTAAAGATTTTTTGTGGCAATGAAATCTTTAATGTGTTTATCAAAATCAACATTTGAGAGAATAATTTCACTTTTTTTAATGACGCAATCTTTACTGATAAAAAAAACTTTGTTGAGATAGTTGCGATAAAAAGGTGAATGCTCTTCAGCTATAATCATAAATTCATTTTTTGAATTATAGTTGTAGTTTTTAACAGCATCAAGCCATACGTCAGGAAATTTATAATCAATATTTATGCCGATGAATTGAATTTCTGGATATTTTAATTTCAGCTCTTTTATTTTTTTGATTCTTAATTTATGATGACTTGGCGATTGTACAGACCAAAAATAAATCACACTTAAGTCTTTCTTTATTACATCTTCTAACTTGTGATTTATAAAATCTTGTGACTTGATTTTTATATCGTTTAAATTAGCACCAACAATCATTGAGCTTTGAAAATCAACTAACGATTTTAAACGTTTTTTCTCTACTTCAGAAAAGTTGAATTTGTCTATCAGAGATGTTGTATGTTTTAAGTGTTTTGTGTTTTGGGCATAAATAATTTCTTCTTGAATAAAACGCTCTAAAAACCGTTTTCTTAAATGTTTGTTTTTGATTAAACTATCTACAAGGTTTATTCTGTGATCTAAATTATTGTAAGTGTTTAAGTCAAAACAGTCTTTGTAAGAATGTTCTTTTTGACATATCTCGATTGATAAATTTTTTAAGTAATTATCTAAAAATCTAAAGTATCCAAAAAGATTAGGAATGTTATCGTCTTTTAAATCAATTTTGTTTCTATAACTGTAAAAATCTGCATTGATGTTTTTGGCTTTTTTTTGATTGTATTTGTTCATCAAAAAGGCATAGCGTTCACGCATATCATAAAATTCAAAGTCAATGCTTTTTTGAGCGATGTCCACAAAAGCTTCACTTAAATTATGTTTTTCTTTTATTTGTTGCAGTTTGTTTTCTCTTGAAGTTCTTATCGAATCTGTTTTGTATTGGAAATCTTGTGGCGAAATTTTATAATATGAAAAAATCAATTCAGAATTTTTTTCGTTGAGTAAATAGTTTTCAATTAAAAAATTATTTTCTATTGCACTTGAACCCCCAAAAACTAAGGATTCATCAAAATCTAAAGTGTTTAATCTTAACTTTATACTATCTTTGGGTTCGATGTAAACCAACTGATACTCAAATGCATGCTTAAAAGTAAACAGCCCAGGTTTGTCAATATTTAATTTTGCTGAAAAGTGTCCATTTTTATCCAATGGAATACTATCTATAATGTCGTTTTGTTTCATCAGTATAACATAATCATCTTTTGGATTGACAATGCCACCGCCAAAATAGGTTAAGTCGTTTTGGTTTCGTGAACAAGCCAAGCATAAAACACTAATGAAACAAATTACTGCACTTTTCATACACTGTATTTAAAACAAATATAGAGTGATGATTTTTAGCCTGTTGTTAAGTCATCGTTAAAAGCTTATATCTTTATGATTTGCTTTACACAATAACAGAATATTCATACTTTTGCAAAAATTTTCAATTATGCTTTCAGTTTCTAATTTATCGGTTCAATTTGGCAAACGCGTGCTTTTTGATGAAGTCAACACAACATTTACCAGTGGGAATTGTTACGGCATTATCGGTGCTAATGGTGCAGGGAAATCTACTTTTTTGAAAATCATTTCAGGTCAAATGGAGCCTACTTCAGGTCATGTCAGTCTTGAACCTGGTAAAAGGATGTCGGTATTGGAGCAAGACCACAGTGCTTATGATGATTCACCTGTTTTAGAAACGGTTTTGATGGGCAATCAACCGCTTTATAAAATCAAAAAAGAAATGGATGAGATTTATGCCAAAGAAGATTTTAGTGAAGCTGATGGCGAACGCGTCGGCGTTTTACAAGTAGAATTTGAAGAAATGGACGGTTGGAATGCTGAAAGTAATGCCGCCTCTTTGCTATCCAATCTTGGTATTGCTCCAGAATTGCATTACAATAAAGTTAAAGATTTAGACGGTACACAAAAAGTAAGAGTGTTGCTCGCAAAGGCTTTGTTTGGCAATCCTGATGTGTTAATTATGGACGAGCCAACCAATGATTTGGATTACGAAACCATAAGCTGGTTAGAAAATTTCCTGGCCAATTATGACAACTGTGTTATTGTGGTTTCTCACGACAGACATTTTTTAGATGAGGTGTGTACACATATTTCTGATATTGATTTTGGAAAAATCACACACTACAGTGGCAACTATACGTTTTGGTATGAGTCTTCGCAACTTGCTGCTCGTCAACGTGCACAACAAAACAAAAAAGCTGAAGAAAAGAAAAAAGAATTACAACAATTCATAGAGCGTTTTAGTGCCAATGTAGCTAAATCTAAACAAGCCACTTCACGTAAAAAGATGATAGAAAAATTAAATATTGAAAGCATTAAACCTTCAAGCCGAAGATATCCAGCCATAATTTTTGAACGCGAACGCGAAGCAGGTAACCAAATTTTAAACGTTAATGATTTAAGTGCTGAATTGGATGGAGAAATACTGTTCAGTAAAATCAATATCAATTTGGCTAAAGGCGATAAAACCTTTATTTATTCTCGAGATTCAAGAGCAACTACAGCTTTTTATGAAATCATCAATGGCAAGCAAGAGCCTAAATCTGGAAATTTTGAATGGGGTATTACCACATCGCAGAGCTATTTACCTAACGATAATTCTGAATTTTTTGACAATAAGCTTTCTTTGGTGGATTGGTTAAGACAATGGGCAAAAACAGATGAAGAGCGAGAAGAGGTTTATATCAGAGGGTTTTTAGGTAAAATGCTTTTTAGCGGCGATGAAGCCTTAAAAACTGCTGATGTGCTTTCTGGTGGCGAAAAGGTAAGATGCATGCTCAGCCGAATGATGATGATTCGTGCCAATGTCTTGATTATTGATGAACCTACAAATCACTTAGATTTAGAATCTATTACAGCTTTCAATAACGCGTTGGTCAACTATAAAGGCAATGTGATTTTTACCACTCACGACCACCAATTTGCACAAACCGTAGCTAATCGTGTGATTGAATTAACACCCAACGGTGTGATTGATAAGTATGCCACTTTTGAAGAATATATGAGCGACCCAACCGTAAAAACCCAGAGAGAAAAGTTGCTGGCTGAAACGGTTTAACTTGAAAATATCAAACTCCAATTCTCAATGAGCTTGTAAACAAAAAGACCTAAATAAATTGTTGAAACCAAGAGTTTCATAAATGTTGAAGCCAAAAATCCAACAAAAGAACCTAATGCAGATTTGAAAGCATGCTTTGAATTGCTGTTGATATTAAACAATATTTCTCCTAAAAAAGCACCGATAAATGGTCCAAGCAAAACGCCAAAAGGCGGAAAAAACAAACCTACTACAAGACCAATAGTTGATCCAATTGCCCCAGCTCGTGTTCCACCAAAGTATTTGGTTCCAACAATTGGGATAATATAATCCATAACAAAAATAAAAACCGCAATACCCAAAGTTATGCCCAAAAACCAATAATCTATGGCAACATCAGGTATCAAATAAAACATTAGCAAACCCAACCAACTGATAGGTGGACCAGGCAACACAGGAAGTATGCTACCAATAATTCCAGATAGACAACATAAAATTCCTAATGATAATAATAAGATTTCAAGAACCATTTTAAAGCATTATTTAGATTTACAAAAATGACTAAATTAAATTGATTTTTTTAATTTACTTTTGTCATTCATTTCTTTTAACTCAAAAACACGTATAGCATGCAACTGTACAACACTTTAAGCGCAAAGGAAAGAGAAGCACTAATTGAACAAGCTGGAGAAGAACGGCTTACGCTTTCCTTTTACAAATACGCCCATATTGGCAACCCCGAATTGTTTAGGAACCATTTATTTGTGGCTTGGGATGCAATGGATGTTCTTGGCAGAATCTACGTCGCACATGAAGGCATAAATGCTCAACTATCTATTCCAGCCAAACAGTTTATTGAGTTTAAGACGTTTATAGATGAGATTTATTTTTTGAAAAATGTCAGGCTAAACATTGCCATTGAACAAGACAATAAATCATTTTTAAAACTCAAAATCAAAGTCCGTCCAAAAATTTTAGCCGATGGCTTGAATGATAAAACTTTTGACGTTACCAACAAAGGTAAACACGTAAATGCAGAGGAATTTAATCAGCTTATAGAAGACCCAAATACAGTTTTGGTTGATATGCGTAATCACTACGAAAGTGAAATAGGTCATTTTAAAAATGCCATAACACCAGATGTAGATACTTTTAGAGATTCTTTAGACATTATAGAAAAAGATCTGAAAGATTATAAAGACAATAAAAAGTTAGTCATGTATTGCACAGGCGGAATTCGCTGTGAAAAAGCCAGTGCTTACTATAAACACAAAGGATTTAAACAAGTTTACCAATTAGAAGGTGGAATTATTGAATACGCGAGACAAGTAAAAGCACAAGGTCTTGATAATAAGTTTTTAGGTAAAAATTTTGTGTTTGACCACCGCAGGAGTGAGCAAATTTCAAATAAAATTATAGCACGTTGTCATCAATGTGGTGAGCCATGTGATACACATGTTAATTGTGCTAATGAAGCCTGTCATCTTTTATTTATACAGTGTGAAGCTTGTGCTCAAAAAATGGATAATTGTTGTTCTGAAAATTGTCAAAATGTTATAAAATTACCTTACGAAGAGCAAAAGCGACTTAGAGCTGGTAAAAAAAATAGCAATAAAATTTTTAAAAAAGGTCGTTCACCTGTGCTTAAATTTAAAGCTTAACGTAAGCAATAGAAAGTCTTTAAGTCTTAAATAAATCCTTAAAAATTCTATTCATGAAAACGATATTAATCTGACGGCTACATACCCTAATTTTTTTTATGCAGCACATTTGATGTCATATTGATGAAAGTTGATTAAAAACATCAATAAATATAATATCATCTCAAGAGTTCATATCTTTGTTAGAACAAATTATTTTAGCCTAATCATTTGTTATTAAATTTTAGCTCCTAAATATTGTGGTATGATAGATTTAAGAAGTGATACTGTAACCCAACCAACAAAAGAAATGCTTGACTTTATGTTGAGTTGTGCGGTTGGTGATGATGTGTATAAAGAAGATCCAACGGTAAATGCTTTAGAAAAATATGTGTCAGACCTGTTTGGAATGGACTCGGCATTATATTTCCCAACGGGAAGTATGGCTAATCAAGCCGCAATAAAACTACATACCCAACCAGGTGAACAATTGATATGTGATAAATGGGCACATGTTTATAATTACGAAGGTGGTGGAGCATCATTTAATTCTGGTGTCTCTTGCAAGTTGATTGACGGTGACAAAGGTATGATAACAGCAACACAAGTAAAGAATGCTATAAATCCACCTGATTTTTATCACAGTCCTTTAACGAGTTTGGTTTGCTTAGAAAATACTACCAACAAAGGCGGTGGTGCTTGTTATGATTTTGAAACCATGAAAGCCATTAAAACAGTTTGTGATGATCAGGATTTGGGTTTGCACTTAGATGGAGCAAGAGTGTTTAATGCTTTTACTGCTCAAGATTATACACCAAGAGATTTAGGTCAAATATTTGATAGCATCAGCATATGTCTATCCAAAGGATTAGGTGCACCGATGGGAACTGTTTTAGTTGGAAAACAAAAACTCATGCAAAAAGCTATGCGAGTCAGAAAAGTGCTTGGTGGTGGTATGCGTCAAATTGGATATATGGCGGGCTGTGGTCTTTTTGCCTTAAAAAATAATGTCAACAGACTTCAGGTTGACCATGATAAAGCAAAGGAAATCAGTAATACATTAGAAAAATTAGATCACATTAAAAAAGTTGAGCCTACAGAAACCAATATTGTTATATTTTATTTAAACGATGAGATAAAGCCTTCACACTTTGAAAAGTATTTAGCAGAAAAAAATGTGAAAATTAGTAATATGGGTGAAGGTAAGTGGCGTATTGTTACGCATTTAGACTATTCAGACGAAATGCATGAAGCGTTTTTGGAAATACTCAATAAATTTGAAAATTAAGTTTTTGGCTTTATAACATAAGGAATTATCTCACGTTGAGCTAAGCGATAATAATCTTTATCTTGTTCAGAAAAAGAATTTGTATATTCTATGGGATGAACTTCAAAGCCAATAGATTTGAGTTTGTCAAAATAATCAAGACCATAAATCCGCACATGGTCGTATTGCCCAAAAATTTTACTACGCTCTTTGGGGTCGGTGATGCTGTTATCCTCAAAAGTTTTTTCTCTATTTAAGTCCTGAGGAATTTGCAAAATGGCCCAACCTCCTTTTTTAAGAATACGATAAATCTCCGTCATAGCTTTGGTATCATCTTTAATGTGTTCCAAAACATGATTACAAAGCACAACATCAAAACTTTCGTCATCGAATGGTAAGTTACAAATATCAGCTCTAACATCTGCAAGTGGCGAATTTAGGTCAGTTGTTGTATAATCTAAGTTGTTTAAACTTTTAAAACGTTTATAAAAGGCTTGTTCAGGAGCAAAGTGAAGTAATTTTTGAGGTTTACTAAACAAATCAGTTTCATGCTTTAGAAACAACCATAATAACCGATGTCGTTCTAGAGACAGAGTAGAAGGTGAAAGCACATTGGGTCTTTGTTTTTGGTAACCGTAGGATAAAAATTTTCTAAAAGTAGAACCATCAATTGGATCTTGATATTTTGATCCCTTATAAATGTATTTTAATATGGGTTTGAAACAAAAACTTATTTTAATCAGAAAAGTTCTAGGAAATAGATTTAATAAAAATTTAAAAACGGTGTTCATCAAAGAAAGATATCAAATAAAAATGAAATTTATAAATGAACCGCAAGTAACCATAACCTAAAAGTGCCCAGAGCGGGAGTCGAACCCGCACGCCCTAACGGACACATGGCCCTCAACCATGCCTGTCTACCAGTTCCAGCACCTGGGCAATACATTTAAAACATAACTGGAAATCTTAATGAAATTGGATTGAGTTTAGCACATAACTGTTCAGTCTAATTTGTCTCCACTTCATAACATACTTTATGCTTGGTGAAGTTTCCACAAGCCTGTCTTGAGCAGAGATAAAGCTCAGCATAAACTTCTCACCACATCCAGCTCACTATGTGATCTGGATGGGGCTTACTTCGACAAGCTCAGCATAAACTTCTCACCCCATTCAGCTCACTATGTGATCTGGATGGGGCTCGAACCCATGACCCTCTCCTTAAAAGGGAGATGCTCTACCAACTGAGCTACCAGATCTGAATAAATAAAATTTTATAATAACAACAGAGAACGTTAACTAATTAATTAGTATTAGTTGAATTTAAAACTCTTTAACTCCTTTCAAAACAATCTTAACATTTGATAAATCCAACTTAAATATTTCAGCACTGCTCAGCATAAACTTCTCACCACATCCAGCTCACTATGTGATCTGGATGGGGCTCGAACCCATGACCCTCTCCTTAAAAGGGAGATGCTCTACCAACTGAGCTACCAGATCTTTAATTTAAAAACTTATAACAGCCTTAAAATTTTCAGGGTGCAAATATACTATCTATAATTTATTTATCAAGTTTAAGGGTTCTTTATTTTAAAGGAATTTTAATTTTGTCATTCTAAATAGAAAAGAATGATTGTTTTATTAGGTTATATGGGTTGTGGCAAATCTTCAGTTGGTCGTTATTTGAGTGAGAAATATAAGTTAGAATATTGTGACTTAGATGCTTATATCGAAAAAAAAGAGCGTTTAAGTATTAAAAGAATTTTTGATATAAAAGGCGAAATTTATTTTAGGAAAATTGAACATCAATATCTGAAATCTATTTTAAAGCAAAATCAATTTGATGTTGTGTCTCTTGGCGGAGGAACACCTTGTTATGCAGATAATATGGAGATGATTAATGCAAAAAAAGAAATAACTAGCATTTATCTGAAAGTTGACCTCCTGACTTTAACCTATAGACTTTTTGAACAAAGACAGCAAAGACCTTTAATTGCTCAGATTGATGATGTAAATCAACTTAAAGATTTTATTAGAAAGCATTTGTTTGAAAGAGAGTATTTTTATAGACAAGCCAAGCAAACTTTAGATGTTTCAAAAATGAGTGTAAAAGAAATTGCTGACACTTTAAAGAGCAGTTTTTTCAAAAAGCTGTAATCATTTTAATTTTTAGCCGTATTTATTTAAATCATTATTATGGTCATCTTTGTTTTTATTAAGTCTTAATGTTTCAAATAAATCAACTATACAAATCAGCCATAACCACTTTGATTTATCAAGTCAATTATTTTTTACTCTTATTCAATTCTATGCCTAATTCTTTCAATTGTTCTTGATCCAAGGTTGCTGGGGCATCAATCATCACATCTCGGCCCATATTGTTTTTTGGAAAAGCAATAAAATCTCTAATACTTTCCTGTCCGCCAAGAATAGCGACTAAACGGTCAAGGCCAAAAGCAATGCCACCGTGTGGAGGTGCGCCGTATTCAAAAGCATCCATTAAAAACCCAAATTGTTTTTGAGCTTCTTCTTTGGTAAAACCAAGCACGTTAAACATTTTGCTTTGCAAGTTTTTATCGTGAATTCTTATAGAGCCACCACCAATTTCATTACCATTTAAGACCAAATCATAAGCATTGGCGTGAACTTCGCCTGGAGATGTTTCCAGTAATTCTACATCTTCTGCTTTAGGCGAAGTAAACGGATGGTGCATCGCGTGATAAGCTTGAGTATCTTCATCCCATTCTAATAGCGGAAAATCAACAACCCAAAGCGGAGCAAATTCATCAGGTTTTCTCAGGCCTAATCGATTACCCATTTCCATGCGTAAAGCACTGAGTTGAGTGCGTGTTGGGTTGATATCTCCAGATAAAACCGCTATCAAATCTCCAGGTTGAGCATTGGTTTTTTCAGCCCATTGTTTAAAATCGTCATTATCATAAAATTTATCAACTGATGATTTAAAACTACCGTCTTCATTACATTTGACATAAACCATTCCCTTTGCCCCAACTTGAGGGCGTTTGACCCAATCGATGAGTTTGTCAATCTCTTTTCTGGAATAGCTTGCCCCACCGGGAATAGCTATGCCAACAACCAATTCTGCTTCGTTAAAAATTTTAAAATCTTTGTGTTGAGCTATCGCGTTGAGTTCACCAAATTTCATTCCAAATCTGATGTCTGGCTTGTCATTACCATAGGTTGACATAGCTTCATCATAAGTTAGCCGTGGGAAGTTTTCAACTGTAATGCCATGTGTAGTTTTGATGAGATGTTTGGTCAAACCTTCAAATGTATTGAGAATATCTTCTTGTGTAACAAAAGACATTTCGCAGTCTATTTGTGTAAATTCAGGCTGTCTATCTGCTCTTAAATCTTCATCGCGAAAGCACTTTACGATTTGAAAATACTTTTCTAAACCACCAACCATCAGCAATTGTTTAAAAGTTTGGGGCGATTGCGGTAGGGCATAAAACTGTCCTTGGTTCATACGGCTTGGCACCACAAAATCTCTCGCGCCTTCAGGAGTAGATTTAATTAAATACGGAGTTTCCACTTCTATAAAGTCTTGTTGTGCTAAATAATTTCTTACCGCCATACTGACTTGACTTCTAAAAATCAATTTTTGTTTGACGGGATTTCGTCTGATGTCGAGATAGCGATATTTCATACGCAACTCTTCACCGCCATCGGTTTTGTCTTCTATGGTAAATGGTGGCAATTTAGAGGTGTTTAAAACCACTAAATCTTGAACTAAAATCTCGATTTCACCAGTTGAAATGTCTTTATTTTTCGATTCGCGTTCAATAACTTGACCTTCAATTTGAATCACACATTCACGCGACAATTCAGTGGCTTTATCAAGAATAGATTTTGGCGTTCTTTCAGTATCAAAAACCAATTGCGTGATGCCGTAGCGGTCTCTCAAATCTACCCAAACGATAAAACCTTTGTCTCTAATTTTCTGAACCCAACCCGAAAGTTTGACCTTTTGGTTAAGGTGATTGATATTTAATTCGCCGTTGTTATGCGTTCTATACATTTGGATTGATTTTTTAAAACTTTTGCAAAAATAAGGAAGATGAGAGAATTAAAACCTATTAAGCATAAATTATACCTTACCCATTTAGAAAAAAAAAGAATAGTTTTATAAACAACATATTGAGAGGGTGAAAATGTATTTTTATATATTTTTAATCATTGTTGTCCGATAAAAATCTAAATTACTAAAAAAATCTTTTGTATCGCCTAATTTCACTGTGTAGCTTTAGTATTTTAAAAATAGAACCTCC